>NZ_MULM01000117.1:0-34482 GCF_002029345.1 Pseudomonas sp. VI4.1 | reverse complement strand
TAATGTTGACTGACCCACCGTCTTCGCTGGCAAGCCAGCTCCTACAGGGGAATCACGCTGTACTGACGGAGATCATCCGCGATTGGCCCGCTGAATCACCTGCGGTGGCTGCCCGAAAGCCCGGATAAACGCCCGCCGCATCCGCTCACGATCACCAAACCCGGTATCGGTCGCCACCACGTCGATGGGGTGGCGACCGGTTTCCATCATCAGGCGCGCCGCTTCCACCCGCAGGTTTTCGATGGCCTTGGCCGGCGACTGCCCGGTTTCGGCATGGAATACGCGACTGAACTGCCGAGGGCTGAGATTGGCCGCGCCGGCCAGTGCCTCGACCGATAACGCAGACTTCAGGTTCTGCTTGGCGTAGGTCAACGCAGCCTGGATGCGATCGGTCTTGGGCTCCAGTTCCAGCATCACCGAAAACTGCGACTGCCCGCCTGCCCGTCGGTGGTACACCACCAATTGTCGCGCCACCCGCCGGGCAATTTCCGCGCCCAGGTCCTTTTCCACCAAGGCCAGCGCCAGATCGACACAGGCGCTCATCCCTGCGGCAGTCCAGACATTGCCGTCGTTGATAAAGATCCGGTCATCCTCGACCTTCACCTTGGGATACGCCTTCTGCAGCGCCGGAGCGTGACACCAGTGCGTGGACAGCGCGCCGGCCATCAAGCAAACCTGCCTCGGCCAGCGTGATCGCACCGGTGCAGATCGACCCCAGGCGCCGGGTGGTCCGGCTGGCACCGCGCAAGAATGCCACCATGCCGGGAGCCACCGGACGGATCAGGTTATCGCCCATCACCAGCAGCGTATCGAACGAGCGCTGGTCGAACGCCGTGGTCTCCACGCCAAACCCGGCGGAGGTCTGCACCGTGCCGCCGTGCTCGGACAGCAAGGACATGCGGTAGAGCGGCTCGTCGGCGGCGGTGTTGGCCAACTCGAAGGTGGCGCACATGGCCAGACCGAGCACCTGAAATCCGGGGTAGACGATGAGTCCGATGTGGAGCATGGCAGTGATCTCCATTGACCTTAAAGGTGGAGCGACCATGTTTCCGGCCACCCCTTCTCACAGTACGCTCTAATCGGGTCTATACATAACTGTAATCAGTTGGCCGAGAGGCACAGGCCATGGACAACAAGGGTTCCGGCATCAATCTGGCCTTCTGGCTGCCAGGCAGTGCGGTCATCCTCAGTCTGGTGGTGTCGATGTTCGCCCTCAACCGCGAACCCTTCCTCGAACCGCGGCCCGTCGGTGCGCAGTTCCAGGCTCAATTGCCGATCGAAGCGCGGCTATGGCAAGACCCGTTCGACGCGGTCGAGCGTTATCGAAAAAAGCTCACGGACAGCAAGAACCCGGATGCCGAGAAGGTCTGCAGCCCCGACATCTCGCCGCTGTCCGGCGCAAAACCGGCCCCCGATATCATGGTCGCGCTGGTCGAAGGCGGCCCATACGCCGACGAAATCGAACGGCGGCGGCGCATGCGTTACGCCCTGCTGGCGGGGTTCAAGAATTCCCATAGAGTGCCGGACCAGGAGCAGTACATCCATTGCTTGCGACTCGCCGCCAACCTGTCGCCCGATGCCCCGCACTCCTCCGGTTTCGTCGACGTGCCTTATGAAATATTCGTCTCCAATCCCTTTGATCCGCCGACGGCACTCGAAGGCCAGTCACCGCCGCCTGATCGAACGATCGTGTTCTGGTTGAAACAGGACGCGCTCGGTTCAACGCCGTTGCAACAGCTGGAAAAACTGCGCGAGACCCTGACCCGCAAAATCGGTGCAGCCTGCACGCCTGATCGATGTTTCGAGCCACCCGCCAATGCCGTCCTGAAGGCCATCGGCCCGTCCACCTCGACCGTCCTGCGCGACATGTACCAGGACCAGGATATCGGCAAGGCCACATCCACCGTGGAAATCTACTCACCGCTGGCTACGGCCGATAACGAAACCCTGGACCGCGGTTACCGGAAACTGGCGCCCCCCCTGGAAAACCGGGTCCCCATGAAGTTGCTGCGCACCGTCAGCGACGACGGCACCATGACCCAACTGATGCTCGAGGAACTGAAGTTGCGCCGAGTCGATCCGGCCAGCGGCGTGCGTTGCAGCCAGATCGGCTCGCCCTGTACCCGCGACTTTCGCCGCAGCGGCAATCGCATTGCCTTGATTGCCGAGTGGGACAGTTTCTACAGCCGCGCCCTGATCGAAAGCTTCAAGGCGCAGGTCGCCGACGATGCGCACCTGGGCAGTGACGAAAACCACCACAGGGACGTGGTCGATCAGTGGATTTTGCGCTTCAGCTATTTGCGCGGCCTGGACGGACGCCTGCCGGAGGAGTCCGCGAGCAACGATAAAGTCGCCGGTGCTGATCCTGGTAAAAATAAAGAGCTGACGCAAATCGATTTCAGCCCGTTGGAAAAATCCGACGGCAACTCTCAGCTCGATTACCTGCGGCGCCTCGCCGACCACATTGCCCAGGAGGACGAAGCCTACCGACGCAACGGCGAAAGCGGCATCGGCGCGATCGGTGTGCTGGGCGTCGACGCCTACGACAAGCTGCTGGTGTTGCAGGCGCTCAAGAGCCGGATGCCGTACAAACTGTTCTTCTCCACCGACCTCGATGCCCGCATGCTGCAAAGGGGCCAGGCGCAAACCACGCGCAACCTGATACTCGCCGCGCCTTATGGCCTGACGCTGACCCGCGCCTTGCAACAGGACGTGCCGCCGTTTCGCGACAGCCTGCAAAGCGCGGTGTTCATCTCGGTGCTGGCCGCGCTGGCGCCGCAATCCTTCGATGCCAAGCGCGCGAAGTTCGACTATTCGAAATCGGAGCTGCTGTCGCCGGGCATCTACGAAGTGGGCATCAGCGGCTTCATTCCCCTGGCCAGCCGGCTCACCGCATCGCGCCCGGCAACCTGTGAAGCACCGACCCAATCGCAGTCCGATCGCGGGGTCCGGCCCCATGACCTGATGGCCCTGCGTTGCCTGCAGGACCGATCGCCACCGCCCTACCCCGAGCCCGGCGAATCCATCCGTGAACGCTTCAAGCAAACCCAGTCGTTCTTCTGGGCCGGACCGCTGACGCTCACCCTGCTGTTACTCGGCGGGTTTATCGTCTGGTGGCGGATCGAGGGCCCGCACAATCATCACGACGCACGGCTGGCCTGGGTCCGCGGCGTGCCGATCACGCTGTTCATGGTGGCGGCGATCTGCGCCTTTATCGCCACGCGGTTCTGGCACGCCGAGTTCCTCTGGTTCACCTTCGTGTTGATCCTGTTGGGGATCGTTTCGTCAAACCTGACCCGGCGCTCGGCCAGGCACCTGGCATTGGCCCAGGACACCAGTTCGAGCACGGGTTTATACAACGCCCGAGCCTGGTACATCGTGATCCCTCTGGTGATGTTTATCCTCGCGCTGATGCTGGCGTACCAGATGCGCAGCACCTTGACCGACCACGGGCTCGGTGAACCGATGTTCCTGTTTGAAGGCATCAGCGCCTGGCCCACCGTGGCGCTGCGACTGCTGGCGGTGCTGATCTCCCTCTCGGCGCTGGCGTGGGGCTGGCGCAACCTGCGCATCAACCGGGCCGAGATCGAAGCCGCGTACCATTTGCGCCTGCACATGCGCCGATACGAGATGACCTTGTGGGGCCAGGTCCGACAGTTGATTCGCCAAGGCAAAGACTGGACGTATCGGCGCTGGAGCAACGAGTTGGGCCATTGCCTGATGCTGATTTTCTTCCCCCTGCTGAGCCCCAGCGAGCAATGGTCGAAGTCCTGCGCGCCGGCACAGGCCGCGTGCACCGACGGGCGCAAGATGATCGTCGTCGCCCGGTTCTGGGGTGAGCACTGCGTCTGCGGTTCTTTCGGCGCACGGATGCTGCGGGCCATGCTCGCCACTTGGGTGTATGTCGTGGTCACCAGCGTGCTGTTTGTCGTCTGGCCCATGCAGGGCACGCCCGTGCGGGGCGACTCGATGTGGTGGATGATGAGCTGGCTGATCCCCACCCTGGTGTTCCAGTTCCTGGTGTTCTGGGTGGTGGACGCCAATCTGTTGCTGACGCGATTCATCCGCCATCTCAGTGAACATCATGCGATCTGGCCCGGCACCTTGCAGATGCAGCACAAGAAAACCTTTGGCATGCTCAAGCATCCGTGCATCGACGAGTGGCTGGATGTGCAACTGATCGCCAAGCGCACCTCGGCCGTCAGCCGCCTCATCTACGCGCCGACGGTGGTCATGCTGATCTTGTTGGCCTCGCGCAGCAGCCTGTTCGACAACTGGCCGACACCGCCCAGCCTGATCATTTCCTACCTGCTGACGGCGCTGATCCTGCTGGTCTCCGCGCTGTCGCTGCGCCGTGCGGCGGAAAAATCCCGGACGCTGGCATTGCAACGACTCGACACCTACCTGCTGGAAACACCCGAAACGACACCTTATTACGCCAAGTTCAAGATGATCCGCGAGCGGGTGGCGACGCTCGCTACCGGCTCGTTCTCACGCTACGCCGAAGACCCGCTGATCAGGGCGCTGTTGCTGTCGCTGACCGGGATCGGTGGCTCGGCCATTGTCGATGCGTTGAACTACGCGAAGTTCTGACAGGAGATGCTTGATATGCAACTCATCACCGTGAAAATCGACAAACCCGAAGCGATCAATTTCATCTTTGGGCAGACGCACTTCATCAAGTCCGTCGAAGACATCCACGAAGCGCTGGTCAATGCCGTGCCCGGTATCCAGTTTGGCGTGGCCTTTTGCGAAGCCTCCGGCAAATGCCTGGTGCGCTGGTCCGGCACCGATCCGGCCATGATCGAACTGGCCCAACGCAATGCGCAAGCCATCGCTGCCGGCCACAGCTTCATCATTTTCCTCGGTGACGGTTTCTATCCGCTGAACGTATTGAACACGCTCAAGATGGTGCCAGAGGTGTGCCGGATTTTTTGTGCAACGGCCAACCCGACCGAAGTGATGCTCGCGGAGACGGACCAGGGGCGAGCCATTCTGGGCGTCGTCGATGGCTTCTGTGCCAAGGGCATTGAAGGCGAGGAAGACATCCTGTGGCGCAAGGACCTGTTGCGGCAGATCGGCTACAAACTTTGACCGGCTGGAACAGCGCCGCGCACGGAATCCATCAGTCTGGCGGCGCTCGCCTCGAGCTGGTGCACAGGGACTGAAAGTCGCTATATAAAAGTGCAAATAGCCCCTGCCTTCTAACCTTCTATTGCCTGCAAACCCGCTAAAGACGAGCCCTGCATGTTCTGGCCCGCTGCTTGCAATCACCTGACACGCAGTCAACGCTGATTGCGCATATACGACAAAGGCGCCGTGTAGCCCCCGTTTCGACGGAGGGTCACATGGCGCCTTTTTTGTTTCCGGACCGGTCAGGTGCGGCAGAGAATCGAGGGGCGAGGATGGCAAACAAGACCGTACGCAGTGTATGTCCCTATTGTGGAGTGGGCTGCGGCATCGTCATGCAGGTCGAAGGCAACCAGGTCGTCAAGATCGCCGGTGACAAGACCCATCCAAGCAACTTCGGTCGCCTGTGCACCAAAGGCAATACCTGCGGCCAGGCCATCGCCCAGTCGGGCCGGATGGAAAACGCCTACCTGCGCCAGGAGCGCAATCGCGACCCGGTACGGATCGACATGGACAAGGCCATCAGCGAGACGGCCAGAAGATTGCGCGAGATCCTCGATACCCACGGCCCCGACGCCCTGGCGTTCTACGTATCCGGACAGATGTCGCTGGAAGCCCAGTACCTGGTCAACAAGCTGGCCAAGGGTTTTGTCCGCACCAACAACATCGAATCCAACTCGCGCCTGTGCATGGCCAGCGCGGGCAGTGGTTACAAGCTGTCGCTCGGATCGGACGGGCCACCGGGTTCCTATCAAGACTTCGATCGCTCGGACCTGTTCTTCGTCATCGGTGCCAACATGGCCGACTGTCATCCGATCCTGTTCCTGCGCATGATGGATCGGGTCAAGGCCGGGGCGAAGCTGATCGTGGTCGATCCGCGGCGCAGCGCCACGGCGGACAAGGCCAGTCTGTTCATGCAGATCAAGCCGGTACCGACCTGGCCCTGCTCAATGGCCTGCTGCACCTGCTGGTGAAAAACGGCCATACCGACCCGGACTTCATCGCGGCGTTCACCGAAGGCTGGGACGCCATGCCCGAGTTCCTCGAAGACTATCCACCGCAGACAGTCGCGCAGCTCACCGGCATCCCCGAGGCGGACATCCGTCAGGCCGCCGAATGGATCGGCCAGGCCGCCGAGTGGATGAGTTGCTGGACCATGGGCCTCAATCAAAGCACCCACGGCACCTGGAACACCAATGCCCTGTGCAACCTGCACCTGGCCACCGGGGCGATCTGCCGGCCGGGCAGCGGGCCGTTTTCCCTGACCGGGCAACCGAATGCCATGGGCGGTCGTGAAATGGGTTACATGGGCCCCGGTTTGCCGGGGCAGCGTTCGGTGCTGGTCGAGGCCGATCGGGTATTCATCGAAGACCTGTGGGACATCCCGCGCGATAGCCTGCCCCGTGAGGTCGGCGGTGGCACCGTGGCGATGTTCGAGCAGATGGGCGCCGGCCAGATAAAAGCCTGCTGGATCATCTGCACCAACCCGGTCGCCAGCGTCCCCAACCGCCAGAAAGTGATTGAAGGCTTGCAGGCCGCCGAGCTGGTGATCACCCAGGATGCCTTCCTCGACACCGAGACCAACCGCTACGCCGACATCCTCCTGCCGGGTGCGCTCTGGGCCGAGGCCGAAGGGGTGATGATCAACTCCGAACGCAACCTGACGCTGATGCAGAAAGCCGTCGAGCCGCCCGGCGAGACGCTGCCCGACTGGCAGATCATCGCTCGGGTGGCGTGCGAAATGGGTTTTGCGCAGGCCTTCACCTACGCCTCCTCCTGCGAGGTGTTTGAAGAGATCAAGCGTGCCTGGAATCCCAAGACCGGTTATGACATCCGTGGTGCGAGTTATGCGCGCCTGCGGGAAAAACCGCTGCAGTGGCCCTGCGCTTCGGGCGATGGCGCCGACCGCAATCCGATTCGCTACCTGAACACCGGCGCGAGCCAGAAGCTCAAGATCGAGGCCGATGGCAGCCAACCCGCCATCGTATTCGCCACTGAACGCGGCAAGGGCATATTCCTCGCCCGTCCGCACATGCCGCCGGCGGAAATGCCGGACAAGCAATTCCCCTTCGTCCTCAACACCGGTCGCTTGCAACACCAATGGCACACCCTGACCAAGACCGGCAAGGTGGCGACGCTGAACAAGCTCAATCCCGGGCCATTCGTTGAAATCCATCCGGAAGACGCCGCCAGGTTTGGCATCAAAGACAAGGATCATGTCGAGGTCCGTTCACTGCGTGGCCGCGCCGTGTTGCCGGCGGTGGTGACCGACCGGGTTCGCCCGGGCAATTGTTTTGCGCCCTTCCACTGGAACGATGTGTTTGGCGAAAACCTGGCGATCAATGCCGTGACCAACGATGCCGTCGACCCGATTTCCCTGCAGCCGGAATTCAAGTTCTGCGCGGTCGCCCTGCAACGGGTCGAACTGATCGAGCACGCGTTTCTCGAAGTGCCAGCGCCCACCGCCGTCGACCTCCCCCCAGCTTCGTCTTTGAAAGAGGAACTTCCCATGTCGTGCATCGAGGCCTTCGCCGATCTCGCCGGCATCAGCAACCTGCCGTCCCCGCCACTGAACGAGAACGAGCGCACCTACCTCGCCGGTTTTCTCAGTGGCCTGCAATCCCCCGCGGGTCGGCAGGTGGGCGGCGTTCCTGTCCTGCCGCCCAACGCCCCACTGGCCAACGGCACTCGGCTGTGGCTTGACGGCGTTTTGGGCGGGCTGTTCAGCCGAGTCGAGTCGGGAATGCCACGCTTGAGCAGCAGCACCGAACCTGCGGCCCCCTCGACGGCAGGCACCAAACCTGCAGTGACGCTGTTGTGGGCCTCGCAAACAGGCAACGCCGAAGCCCTCGCCGAGCGTTTTGCCACGCGTTTGCGCGACGGCGGTGTAGCCGTGGAGCTGAGCGCGATGGCCGACTTTCCAGCGAGCAAACTGGCAAGCACCGACAATCTGGCCCTGATCAGCAGCACCTTTGGTGACGGCGATCCGCCGGACAATGGCGAAGGCTTCTGGAATACCCTCAGTACTGCAGAAACACGCCTGGAATCATTGCGCTTTGCAGTACTGGCGTTGGGTGACCCCAATTACGACCAGTTCTGCCAGCACGGCAAGAAACTCGATCAGCGTCTGCAGGAGTTGGGTGCGACACGGCTACTGGAGCGCGTCGACTGCGATACGGAATTCGAGGAGCGGGCGGATGCCTGGCTGGCCGAATTCCAACGAACCTTGCTACCCGCGCAGTCGGTGACCGTCGGGCCGACACAGAATGCGGTCGTCAATCCAATCCAGGCACCCGACAAGGCCAATCCTTATGCATCGCGGCTGCTGGTCAACCTTCGGCTGAACAACCAGAGCGCAAACAAGGAAACCCGGCTGTTTTCCCTGGCCCTGGCCGATTCCGGGCTGAACTACGAGGCCGGTGACGCCTTGGGCGTCTGGCCCCGCAACTGCCCGGAACTGGTGGGTGAGTTGCTCGATCTGACTGGCCTGGGTGCCGACACCACGGTGAATGTCGACAAGCTCGGTGAAGTCCCGTTACATCAGGCGCTGACCGAACACTTTGAAATCGCCCGTCCCAACAGCGACACCCTGGCGTTCATCGCCGAACGCAGCTCCAACCCGGCGCTGAAACAGCTGCTGGGCAGTGAACGCAAGGCCGAGTTGAAAGACTGGCTCTGGGGCCGGCAACTGGCGGACGTATTACAGGAATTTCCGCTCGATTGTTCGGCCAGCGAACTGTTGGCCACGCTCAAGCGCCTGCAACCACGACTGTATTCAATCGCCTCCAGCCCCAAGGCGCACCCGCATGAAGTCCATCTGACCGTGGCGGCCGTCCGTTATGGCAAGCGTAAAGGCGTGTCTTCGACCTTCCTCGCCGATCGCGCAGAGAACGGTGAGGTCCCGGTCTTCGTCCAGCCATCGAAGTACTTCCGCGCACCGGCCGATGGCAACCTGCCGATGATCATGATCGGCCCCGGCACGGGCGTGGCGCCGTTTCGGGCGTTCCTGCAAGAGCGCGCGCGCGGGGGGACCAGGGTCGCAACTGGCTGTTCTTCGGTGAGCAGCATGCCGCCAGCGATTTCTACTATCGCGAAGAATTGGAGGGTATGCAGCGTGATGGCCTGCTCAACCAACTCAGCCTGGCCTTTTCTCGCGATCAACCGGAGAAAATCTACGTGCAGGATCGAATCCGCGAGCAAGGTGCCGACCTGTGGCGCTGGCTCCAGGAAGGTGCGCAGCTGTACATCTGTGGCGATGCCAGCCGCATGGCCAAGGATGTCGACCAGGCCTTGCGCCAGGTTGCACAAAGCCATGGTGGACTGAGCGCCGACAGCGCAGCTGACTACTGGCGCCAGCTGAGCGAACAGAAACGCTACCTGCGGGATGTTTATTGACTAACGACTATAGCGCTCGACAAGCCCCTACTTCGCGTCCCCATCATGGGGCTTGTAAAACCGGAACAAGCCGATATCCGCCGTCCTGATGTACTCCCTGGCCCAATCCGGCTTCACCGTGCGGTCGTGGAAATACAGCGCGCCGTGGGTGCGATCCGGCAGTTGCTTGTTCAACGCCTTGCGCGCGATTTCCTTGGCGAGTGCGTAAGGCACTTCTTCCTGGACCGAATCGGGGCGCCCGTCACACCACCATGAGAACTGGCAGCTCCTGGTTTCGGAGCCTTGCTTGACCACACCGCACACCGTATCCGGAAAGCCCCCGTGGCCCAGTCGGTTCATCACGACATTGGCCACCGCTTCCATGTCGGCGGAATCCTTGCCTTTGGCTTCCCAATAAATCGAACGGGCCAGGCAGGTGATCGCATCGTCCAGCGGCGCGGAACCGGCAGGGTCAACGGCCTGAACTTCTGACTGGGTGATGGCTTCGGCCTTGGGCGCGGGCGCGGGACTGCTGTTCTCTGCAGCTTTTTGCTCGAGCACCTCGGCCTTGTTCTCGGCCGCTTGTTGTTTTTGCTGTTGATCTGCGGCGAAGGCGGGACCGGCAAGCAGCATCATGGCAACGCAGGTGGCAATCCAGTGGAGGCGCATGATCGAAATGACTCGGTGGGCAGTATCGCTTCAGTGTAGTAGTGAAATGATAGCAATCACACCACGGCAATCTGAAAAATCCGTTGCCTTCGAGGGGGCAATTTCGCGCATTATGGCGGCAGTCCGTTCAAGGAGGATTTCCATGCGCTTCATTTCACCCGTCAGCTGTCTCGCCACGTTAACACTGGGTCTGTTGTGCGCCATGAACGCGCTGGCGGCCGACGAGAAACAGCTGATCGACTCGATCAATACCTACCGCAGCCAATCGCAGCCGTGCGCGGGTCAGGCTTCACCGGAGTTGCCACCGCTGGCGGGCGATCCACGGCTGGCGCTGTCCGCCACCAGCTTCGGCAATCTGCAGCAGGCATTGGCCACGGCGGGGTATCCGATGGTCAATGTGCAGGCGATCAGCTTGTCCGGTCCCCGTGATGCGCAGGCGGCCATGACGGCGATTCGCGAGAGTTTCTGCCAGGTGGTGCTGGACCCGCAATTCGTCGACATCGGCGTGAGCCGCCAGGACCGTGAATGGCGCATCGTGCTCGCCCGTCCGCTGTTGAGCGGGCGCCTCGGCGATTGGCAGGCGGAAGGTCAGAAGTTGCTGGCCGAACTCAATGTTGCCCGCAGCCGGGCACGCCAGTGCGGTACGCAAGCCTTTGCCGCCACCACGCCATTGGCCTGGAACGCCACGCTGGCCACAGCGGCCGAGACTCACTCGCGCTCGATGGCCAACAACAACTACTTCGATCACAAGGACCGCGATGGCCGCACGCCGGGTGACCGGGCGGAGCTGGCCGGCTACAGCGGCCAACAGATCGGCGAGAACATCGCGGCCGGGCAGGATACCGTGCGCAAGGTGGTCGATGGCTGGGTGTCCAGCCCCGGTCACTGCGCAAACCTGATGAACCCGGGCTTCCAGGAATTGGGCGCGGCCTATGCGGTGGATCCGAAGAGTGATTCGGGGATCTACTGGACGGCGATGTTCGGTACGCCATAAACACCCGGATATCCACACCCCCCTGTGGGAGCGAGCCTGCTCGCGATGGACTCAAGAGCGGCGCGTTCATCCAGACAGCACGCGTTATCGTTGTCGTCTATCGCGAGCAAGCTCGCTCCCACAAAGACTGGCTCCACATGGGGCCGGGCCAGTTTTACAACGAGTGCCCGTCATAGACCCCGTCGATCAACCGGTCATAACCAGTGATTTGACGCTCTGCCACGCTGCACTTAGCCTGCGCACACCACCATCCGTGAACAGCGCAGTCCCCGTCCAGGTGGACGCCTGCGCAGGTAGCCCGCCATGATCGTCAGACCCAAACCCAACCTGATCCACATCCTGAGTGCGCTCAAGGGCTCGATCGCCAAGCGGATAGCCTTGCGCAGCCTGATGGTGACATTGCTGGCCTGCGTCATCGTGCTCGTCGAAACCCTGCACCCCAGCTACTTTGCCAAGGTCAACGCCACGCCGTTCACCTTGCTGGGCTTGTCCCTGTCGATTTTCATGAGCTTTCGCAACAACGCCTGCTACGACCGCTGGTATGAAGCGCGAAAAGCCTGGGGCGAAATGATCGTCGGAATCCGCTCGATGATTCGTGAAACCCAGGCCATCAAGAACGCGAACGAACGGCAGATCATCCTGCGTAACCTGTGCGGTTTCGCCAATGCGCTCAACGCCAGATTGCGTTCGGAAAAGGAACTGGATGCCGCGTGTGACTGGCTTGAACCCATGCCCACGGGCAACGTGCCCGATCTCAGCGGACGCATCCTGATCGAGGTCGGCCAACAGTGTTCGACACTCGCCGAGTCGGGGGCGATCAGTGAGTGGCGCTATACGTTGATGGCCAACCACCTGACCGACCTGACCCGCTCCCAGGCCGTCTGCGAACGAATCAAACACACGCCCCTGCCCTTTGCCTACACCCTGTTGCTGCACAGAACCACCTACCTCTTCTGCATTTTGCTGCCCTTCGCCATGGCCGAGCCGCTGGGTTGGCTGGCGCCGGTGTTCACCGCGATCGTCAGCTACACCTTCTTCGGCCTGGATGCGATCGGCGATGAACTGGAGGACCCCTTCGGCCGTGACGAAAACGACCTGCCCACCGATGCCATGGTGCGCACCATCGAACGGGACGTGCTGGCGGCGCTGGGGGCAACGCAACTTCCCCCGGCCCTGGAGCCGGTGGATTATGTGTTGCGCTGATGTCGATCAGCCCCAGTCATCAATTCTGTCGATCATTCAAATCATGCAGGCGAATTTTTTATTCTTCCCCGCACCGGGCAAGATGGTGCCGATTCGACTATCGCGGAAGAACGCTGCATGAATCTCAATTTTGCCTTTGCCTGCATGATCGTGGTCTCGTTTGCCATTGCACTGGGTCACAGCTGATGGACGCCAGATGAACAGGCTGCGTTAAACCGCTTGCACAATGCTGTGACCGAGCAACCCGAGCAGCGATGCGCCAAGCGGGCCGTTCGTCTCATCGGGTTTGCGCTGTCTTTGATTCGCAACCTTACTGCTAGGGTGGCACGGCGGCATCAGGATTCGGCGCCCCTGTACAGGCGGCCGTGCACAGAATCGTGGGGGTTCGATTTTCTGTGCATCGAGGAAGATCGGCACGGCAGTCGCGTTCTGCGGTCTAGGCTGTGAAAACGGGCGCCGTGTCTGCCGGAGAACGCCATGCGCCCGTACGCCATCCTGACACTGCTTGTTGCACTGTGGGCCTTGTGTCAGCTGTGGCTTGTGGTTCTCCGCAAAATTCGACGCAAGGCGGCCGATCGTCGAGAAACAAAGACGCAGACCGGCAGCCTGACAGTACTGAAGCGCGTCCGACATCTATCGTGGATAGGGGCCATCATCGTTGGCGCCCTGATCGTGCTCATCCAGGCCTGCCGCTCCCTGGCCACAAGCTCGCGCGTCGTATCCCAGGCAGTCCTTGACCCGGCACAGTCAATCTATGGGGTCATCCGCGAAATCGGCCAATACGGCATACTGCTGGGCATCCTCGGTTTACTCGGCGTCGTCCTTTCGTTGTATTTTGCGGCGCGCCAGGCACCCTTGCAGTCCAGCGAACAATCGGGCGAAGACCAAGGCAGGGTGAGAAAACCTCGGCCTTATGTCACCACCGCCCTGCTCATTCTTTCCCTGATTGGCTGGTGCGCCAAACCCCTGGCCGACAACATGCAGCTGATGGTCAACAACCTTCGGATGAATGCGGCCGATCAACACGCACAACGGGACATGGACGCAGCACTGTCCGCCATTCCTCCGTTAGATAAGCCCAACGCCGACCCCGTCGATCCGGATCCTGCCGCCCCCGCCGTCCAGGCCGCCACCCGGCTTTTCGTACGGGCAGCCCTCAGTGATATGACCCGCAGCACGGCCTTTGAGCATTGGGTGCAAGTCACACGTTCAAACCACAACGACGCCGAATTTGTCCGCGCCGCCTTGATCGGTCAGCGTCTCGAAGTGTCCGACTCTGCCGACAGCGCGACGAAAGTCCGGCGAGAGGTCGCAGCGACGCTCGGCGACGCCATCGAAGACAAGGCAGGCATTGTCAAGGCACAACAACAGATCGAACAGGCGATAGCCCCCTCTGTCGCGCGCCTTGAACAGCAAAACCCGCAGCGCTTCGCAACATTGAACGCAGTGCTCGAACAGCGCTACGGCACCCCGCTCGCCCCCCTGGATGCCCAGGGAAAACTGATTGCACAAGTGCTGGACCAGGCCTTCGGGGCAGTCGAGGCCAGACCTTCGACAGAATTGGGCCGACAAGCTCAAGCACTGGTTAAACACCTGGGCAGGGATGCCGTCAGAACCTGGACGCACGCCTGGGCAAAGAACTGGGTGACCGAAGCGCTCATGAACGCTGCCCGGCCCGGTGTGCCCGCCGTGGCGGCGCGCCAGGCCTCCTTTGAAGCCACAAACGAGGATCGCAACCTGGTCAGGGCGCTGAATGCAGCCGAAGGCCAGGGCTGGACCTCAAGCCCCGAAGCCCTGCATGAAGCGAAAATCGCCGAGGCGGTCAGCTCCAAGGTGGCCGAGTTTCACCCGCCCCCGATGAAAGCAGCCTTGCAAGAACGTCTGGGTGGCTACGATCAACTATTCCCTGGGGCCACCGACTTCGAAGTGGCACCCAGTGGCGCGCGCATCCGGGAAGTATTGATCGGCCTGGACACTTACCCTGAAGGGATTGATGCCAACCAGATTCGCTGGACCCTGCAACCGGCAACAAGCGCCACCACCAAAGTCACCCTGGAGATCATGGCGAAGGGTCAATGGCTCAATCTTGGCGTCTACGATGCAGCCATCGTCAACCAGGCACTGCGCTACGCAGCGGACGGTCGAGTGGTGGCTGTGAAGAGTGCGCCCGGCGACGGGACGTTGATCAGCCGTGTGACTTACACTCATCCGGTGCTGACCGATACGCCGCTGGGCTGCCGGCTGGCAGAGGCGGATCGGCTGCTCGACACGTTCACTGCCTCCTATGCTTCCCCCGGGAAGGTGCCCGATGTAGTGGGTCCAGGCCTGCCGGATCAGTACCGGCTGGCTGAAGATCACACTCCGCAGTTTCGCGAGCGACGAGTCTCGGCCGGACCCGACTGGGCCTGGATGAAACGCTCCCCCGATCACCTTGGAAATATCGACATTTGGGTCCACACCACCTTTTCCCTTGAGCGCGGGCAGGCTCCCCGGAAGGTGACCGGCGAAGCGAGCACCCTCGCGATGGATTCCCCTGCGCGGGGGCTCCAGCAATTGCGCCAGCGAGTAACGAACCGTTTGCCAGGTTACTTGAAAGGCCAACTGAACAGCCCTTCGTACGACGACTTCATGGCGCCGCTGGAAGACTTCGTGCTACTGCAGCGCTTCTTTCGTACCGCGTTGGCAGGGGGCCTTGGGCAAGACTTTCCGCTGATTCAGCTGATAACGCTGGAGAGCGCCACACGCAGCTTTGTCCCCTACCAGCCAACAATCCGCTGGGAAGAAGTGCCTGAGGCCAGGCTGATGGAAGTCCTGCAACAGGCCGATCCCGACGCGCAGGAAAGCTACAAGCGTTGGTATCAGGATTATTTTTTTCGATTGGCGACCAGGCAGGCGGTGTGTGATCGCGTGTCGAAATGACGTGATCAGACGCAACTCACCCCGGCCCAGAACGCCTCGGCAAACGGACTGATCGGCGCCAGTGGCCGCGTCAGGTGAATGTCCAGCGGGATATCCCAGCTTTCATCGAGGGCCCGGACCAGACGGCCATCGATCACTTCCTGTTCCGTCAGGCTCCTGGGCAGCCAGGCCACGCCTTTGTTTTCCAGCGCCATGGACATCAGCACCGCGGCGAGGTGGCTGCTGAACAACGGTTTAAGGTGCAGGAAATCTTCCTTGCCTTGCAGGCGATGCGCGACGATCCGGCCGAGCCCGGATTCCTGGGTGTAAGCCAGGTACGGCAGCGACGCCGGGGATGAGCCGAAATCGGCCGAAGCACCGGCCAGCGGAACGAGCACGTCCTCGCCGATTTTCCTGCTGACGAACTGATCCGGCGCCAGCAGCGGCGGAACGTCCGGGTGGCGATGGCACAGCAGGAACTGCACCTGGCCCTGGACCAGCATCTGCTCACAGACCACCATGCTGTCCGAATGCAGGCGCACGGCCTCGATCGGCGTGCCCTTCTCCGCACGCCGGAGCCAGCGCGGGAAGAAGGTGAAAGACAACGAATGGGTCGCCGCGAACTGCAGGGTCTTGGCGGCCATGCCCGCCACTTCCTGCGCTTCGCTGCGCATCCGGTACAGGCGCCTGGTGGCCTCCTGGGCGCTGGGCAACATCTGCTTGCCGGCTTCGGTCAACGTCGCCTTGCGGGGTGCGGATGAACAGTTCGACCCCCATCCAGTTCTCCAGTGACCGCACTCTGCGGCTGAAGGCCGGCTGGGTCACATGGCGGGCTTCAGCGGCGCGAACGAAGCTGCCGTACTCCGCCAACGCGGCAAAATCTTCGAGCCAGACGAGTTCCAAGGGCAATGCCTCCTGAGCATAGGGCGCGGCATTAATAGCATTGGGCGGGGGTCATCGCAAAGCTTAACGTGGGGCCCTCAACAACAAGAGGACCCCGCCATGCGTATCGTCGACATCCGTGAAAAAACCGTTTCCATTGCCTCCCCCATCGCCAACGCCTACATCGATTTTTCGAAGATGACCTGCTCGGTAGTGGCGGTGATTACGGACCAGGTTCGCGACGGCAAACCCGTCATCGGCTACGGCTTCAACTCCAACGGGCGCTACGGCCAGGGCGCGCTGATGCGCGATCGTTTCCTGGCGCGCATCACCGAAGCCGATCCGGATACGCTGATCGACAAAGAGCACAACAACCTCGACCCGTTCGCCATCTGGAAAGCCCTGATGACCAACGAAAAACCAGGCGGCCACGGCGAGCGCTCGGTCGCGGTCGGCACCCTCGACATGGCGGTGTGGGACGCCGTGGCCAAGATCGAAGGCAAGCCGTTGTATCGCCTGCTGGCCGACCGTTACCGCAACGGTGTGGCCGACGACAAGGTCTGGGTCTACGCCGCCGGGGGTTACTACTACCCGGGCAAGGACGACACCAAACTGCAAGACGAAATGCGCAGCTACCTCGACCGTGGTTATGACGTGGTCAAGATGAAAATCGGCGCCGCGCCCCTGGCGGACGATATCCGCCGGATCGAGGCGGTACTCGAGGTCGTGGGTGACGGTCGGCGCCTGGCGGTCGACGCCAATGGCCGGTTCGATCAACAGACCGCGATCGCCTACGCCGAAGCGCTGAAACCGTACAACCTGTTCTGGTACGAAGAGGCCGGCGACCCGCTCGACTACGTCCCTGCAGGCCGAGCTGGCGAACCACTACGAACTGCCGATGGCCACGGGCGAAAACCTGTTCTCCCACCAGGATGCGCGCAACCTGTTGCGCCACGGCGGCATGCGCCCGGATCGCGACTACGTGCAATTCGACTGCGCCCTGTCCTACGGCCTGGTGGAGTACATGCGCACCCTGAAAGTGATGGAAGACCTGGGCTGGTCGTCGCGCCGCGTGGTGCCCCACGGTGGCCACCAGATGTCGCTGAACATCGCCGCCGGCCTGCACCTGGGCGGTAACGAATCCTATCCGGACGTGTTCCAGCCATTCGGCGGTTTCGCTGACGGGATTCGCGTGGAGAACAGCTACGTCGGCTGCCGGACATCCCGGGGGTCGGGTTCGAAGCCAAGTCCGCGCTGTACGCCGTCATGCGCGAACTCGGCGAAGGCTGACCCGCGACGACGACGGCTGCCTTGCGCAGCCGTCGCTTGCTGGCGTCCCCGACGACGCCACGCCACATCGCCCATCACAACAATAAAATGAGGTGCATCCGTGGAAACGTCCAAGTCCCGCTGGTATGGCCAGCTGTATGTGCAAGTGCTGATCGGTATCGTGATCGGCGCCATTTTCGGTTACCTGGTGCCCGACATGGGGGCCAAGTTGCAACCCTTCGCCGACGGCTTTATCAAGCTGATCAAAATGCTCCTGGCGCCCATCATCTTCGGCACGGTGGTGGTCGGGATCGCCAAGATGGGCAGCATCAAGGAGGTCGGGCGGATCGGCGTCAAGGCGCTGATCTACTTCGAGATCCTTTCGACCATCGCCCTGGTCATCGGCCTGATCGTGGTCAACGTGATGAAGCCCGGCGTCGGCATGAACATCAACACCACCACCCTGGACGCCGGCGCGATCGGCAAGTACGCCCAGGTCGCCCAGGAACAGGGCGGCACCGTCGATTTCTTCCTCAACATCATCCCCAGTACGTTCATCGATGCGTTCGCCAAGGGCTCGATGCTGCAGGTGATCCTGCTGTCGGTGTTGATGGGCGTGGCCCTGGTGCAGATGGGTGAGACCAGCAAACCGCTGATCAACATCATCGACCTGTTCCTGCAAGGCCTGTTCAAGATCGTCGCCATGGTGATGCGCCTGGCCCCGATCGGTGCGGGCGCCGGCATGGCGTTCACCATTGGCAAATATGGCATCGGTACCTTGTGGTCGCTGGGGCATCTGCTCATTGCGCTGTATGCCACCACCCTGTTGTTCATCATCGTCGTGCTGGGGTCGGTCGCGCGATGGTCGGGCATGCCCTTGATGCTGTTCCTGCGCTACTTCAAGGACGAGATCCTGATCACCCTCGGGACCTGTTCCACCGAAGCGGTGCTGCCGCGCATGATGGTCAAGCTGGAAAAGCTCGGCTGCAAGAAATCGGTGGTGGGCATGGTGCTGCCGACCGGCTACACCTTCAACGCCGATGGCACCTGCATCTACCTGACCATGGCGGCGATCTTTGTCGCCCAGGCGACCAACACGCCACTGACGCTGATGGATCAGGCCGTATTGCTGGGCGTCATGCTGCTGACGTCGAAAGGTTCGGCCGGGGTGGCCGGCGCCGGGTTTGTCACCCTCGCCGCAACCCTGACCACCATCCATACCATCCCGCTGGTGGGCCTGGTATTGCTGCTGGGCATCGACCGATTCCTCAACGAAGCGCGGGCCGTGACCAACCTGATCGGCAACGGTATCGGCACCATCGCCATCGCCAAGTGGGACGGCTCGTTTGACGTCGCGACCTGCGAGCGTGAAATCGCTGAGATGAAGGCGCAAAAAGCCGCGCGCAAGGCGCTGGCGACACAGTCGTAATCCCGTACTGAGTGGCGGGAGCCGACGCCCGCCTTCCCCCATCCTCGATACGGCCCGACATCGCCCGACGCGCTGTCGGGCATTGCCTGTTTAACGGTAACCAAACGAAGTAATGGTTTAGCGCCTTATAGCTGTTGCAACACCGCGGCCACGATAATTCACCGCCGGTCGTTAAACACCCCTGCCAGGAAACAGGCGAAAACTTCGTGATCTAGTCTGAGTGCAAAGTTCGGCTGGAGATTGCTCGATGCCATTGGCTGAAGAACGCAAACCCGAGCGCCGCAAGGAAACCCGGCTGTTCCTCTTTCTTGTCGTCTGCCTCTTCCCGCTGCTGTCGGTCGCCATCGTTGGCGGCTACGGCTTTCTCGTCTGGTTTTTCCAGATGTTGTATGGACCCCCCGGCCCCCCCAACTAATAGCCTTTCTCAAGGCCTATTGGAGCCAGCACATGGACGAAGCGTTGCATATTGCCAGTCTTGTCGTACTTGCCCGCCCCGAATTGTTCGACGCCGTCAAAGCCAACCTGCGTCTGCTGGAGGGCCTGGAACTGCATCAGGAAAGTGCGGCCGGAAAACTGGTGGTGGTCCTTGAGGCCGTGCACGAAAGCCAGATTCTGCAACGCATCGAACAGATCAACAACTTGCCAGGCGTGCTCAACGCCGCGTTGATCTACCACGAACTCCTCGAACCCGAAGGAGACATCGAATGAGCATGAGCCGCCGAGCATTCGTCAAGGCCCAGGCCGCCGCCATTGCCGCCGCCGCTGCCGGCCTGCCGATCGTGACCTCCGCCAGTAATCTGGTGACCGAAGCGGACATGGTCACCCTGGACTGGAACAAGGCGCCCTGCCGTTTCTGCGGTACTGGCTGCAGCGTGATGGTCGCGACCCGGGACAACCGGGTGGTCGCCACCCATGGCGACGTCAAGGCCGAGGTCAACCGTGGCCTGAACTGCGTGAAGGGCTATTTCCTGTCGAAAATAATGTACGGCGTTGATCGCCTGACCCAACCGCTGTTGCGCATGAGCAATGGCCAGTACGACAAGCAGGGCGAATTCCAGCCGGTCAGTTGGGAGCAGGCCTTCGACATCATGGAGCTCAAGTTCAAGGAAGCCTTGAAGAGCAAAGGGCCCGGATCGGTCGGCATGTTCGGCTCCGGACAATGGACGGTGTGGGAAGGCTATGCCGCCAACAAGCTGATGAAGGGCGGCTTTCGCAGCAATAACATCGACCCCAACGCCCGCCATTGCATGGCCTCGGCAGTGATGGGCTTTATGCGCACCTTCGGCATGGATGAGCCGATGGGCTGCTATGACGACATCGAGGCCACCGATGCCTTCGTGCTCTGGGGCTCGAACATGGCCGAGATGCACCCGGTGCTCTGGAGCCGCGTCACTGATCGGCGCCTGAGCCAGCCTCATGTGAAAGTCGCCGTGCTGTCGACCTTCGAGCATCGCAGCTTCGAACTGGCCGACATTCCCATGGTGTTCAAGCCGCAAACCGACCTGATGATCCTCAACTACATCGCCAACCACATCATTGAAAGCGGTGCGGTGAATCAGGATTTCATCAGCAAGCACACCCGGTTTGCCCAAGGCGCCGATGACATCGGTTACGGCCTGCGCCCTGACGATCCACGGGAAATGAAGGCGAAAAACGCGGCCAAGGCCAACACCTGGACGGATATTTCCTTCGAACAGTACGCAACGTTCGTCAAACCCTACACCCTGGAGCGAACCGCCAGGGAGACCGGTGTCCCGGCTGAACGACTCAAAAGCCTGGCCGAATTGTATGCCGACCCCAAGCGCAAGGTCGTGTCGTTCTGGACCATGGGTTTCAACCAGCACACCCGCGGCGTCTGGGCCAACAACCTGATCTACAACATCCACTTGCTCACGGGCAAGATCAGCGAGCCGGGCAACAGCCCCTTCTCGTTGACCGGTCAGCCGTCGGCCTGCGGTACCGCGCGCGAGGTAGGGACCTTCTCCCACCGCTTGCCCGCCGACCTGGTCGTGACCAACCCCAAGCACCGCGCCATCGCCGAAAAAATCTGGAAGCTGCCCGCCGGCACCATTCAGGAGAAACCCGGTTTTCATGCGGTCGAACAGAGCCGCATGCTCAAGGACGGCGTGCTCAACGTCTACTGGACCCAGGCCAGCAACAACATGCACGCCGGGCCGAACATCATGCAGGAAGTGCTGCCGGGCTGGCGTAACCCGCAAAACTTCGTGATTGTCTCCGACGTCTACCCCACCGTTTCCGCCCAGGCCGCCGACCTGATCCTGCCCAGCGCCATGTGGGTGGAAAAGGAAGGGGCGTTTGGCAACGCCGAACGGCGGACGCAATTCTGGCATCAACTGGTGACCGCCCCGGGGGACGCCAAGTCGGACTTGTGGCAGTTGCTGGAGTTTTCCAAGCGGTTCACCACCGACGACGCCTGGCCTGCCGAGTTGCTGGCCAAGGCGCCTGAGTACAAGGGCAAGACCCTGTTCGAGGTGCTGTTCAAAAATGGCCAGGTCGACCAGTTCCCCGTCGAGCAACTGGAAGCCGGCTACAAGAACGATGAAGCCAAGGCCTTCGGTTTCTACCTGCAAAAAGGTTTGTTCGAAGAGTACGCCCAGTTCGGTCGCGGCCACGGCCATGACCTGGCCACGTTCGACCGCTACCACAACGAACGAGGCCTGCGCTGGCCGGTGGTCGATGGCAAGGAAACCCGCTGGCGTTACCGCGAAGGGCTGGACCCCTACGTGGAGAAAGGCAGCGAGGTGCAGTTCTACGGCCATCCGGACAAAAAGGCGATCATCTTCGCCCTCCCCTACGAGCCGCCGGCCGAAGCCCCGGACGCCGACTACCCGTTCTGGCTGAGCACCGGACGGGTGCTCGAACACTGGCATACCGGCACCATGACCCAACGCGTCGAGGAGCTGTACAAAGCGGTGCCTGACGCGCTGGTGTACATGCACCCCGACGATGCCAAGGCCTTGAAGGCGCGGCGCGGCAGTGAAGTGAAGCTGATCAGCCGGCGCGGTGAAATCCGCGCGCGCATCGAAACCCGCGGGCGCAACAAACCGCCGCAAGGGCTGGTATTCGTGCCGTTTTTCGATGCCAACAAACTGATCAACAAGGTCACGCTAGACGCCACCGACCCGATTTCCAAACAAACCGACTACAAAAAATGCGCGATACGCATCGAGTTGATCAGCGTGGCCTGAGGAGAACCGTCATGCCTTTTCGAATCCTGCCGTTGCTCCTGCTCGCTGCGATCGGCGTGGTGATGGCTGCAGACGTCGACTACCCGCTCGATGCCTCCGGGCCCGACGGGCGTCGCCCTGGTGGCACCCTGACCCAGAGCATGCCCGCCCCGCCCATCGCCAACGAAGAAAACAAGGACCTCAAGCGCGAACGCAACTATCCGGACCAGCCGCCCACCATCCCCCACAGCATTCGCGGTTATCAAATCGACATCAACGGCAACAAGTGCCTGTCGTGTCACAGCCGTGCCAACAGCGCGCGCAGCCAGGCGACGATGATCAGCATCACCCACTACATGGACCGCGACGGCCAGGCGCTGGCGGCGGTGTCACCGCGCCGCTACTTCTGTAACCAGTGCCATGTGCCGCAAACAGAGGTGCTACCCCTGGTAGGCAACAACTTCGAGACCATCGACAAAATATTGCAAGACGACGCCAATGCCGCGCAGAAACCCTGAGGAGGCAAGATGAAAGCACTGTTCGCCCTGCTCAAGGACTACTGGGGCATCCTGCGTCGGCCGAGCCTTTATTACAGCCTGGGCTTTCTGACGCTGGGGGGCTTTATTGCCGGGATCATTTTCTGGGGCGGTTTCAACACGGCGCTCGAGCTGAGCAACACAGAGAAATTCTGCATCTCCTGCCATGAAATGCGTGACAACGTTTTCGTCGAGCTCAAGGAAACGATCCACTACACCAACCGTTCCGGCGTGCGCGCCAGTTGCCCGGACTGCCACGTGCCCCACGAATGGACCCATAAAATCGCGCGCAAGATGCAGGCCTCGAAGGAGGTCTGGGGCAAAATATTCGGCACCATCGATACCCGCGACAAGTTTGTCGCACTGCGCCGCGAGCTGGCCGAACATGAGTGGGCCAGACTCAAGGCCAACGACTCGCGCGAATGCCGCAACTGCCACAACTTCGAGTTCATGGACTTTACCCGCCAGGGCAAACGCGCCGCGGCCATGCACTCGACGTCCCTGGCCAAGGGTGAAGCCACCTGCATCGACTGCCACAAGGGCATCGCGCACAAGTTGCCGGATATGAGCGGGGTCAAGGGTTGGTAGGCTTTTATCCGCCTGCACAATTCCCGCGAACGGCAACGATCCCCTGTAGGAGCTGGCTTGCCAGCGAATGCGGGATACCATTCAACATCTTCATTGACTGACCCACCGCTTTCGCTGCAAGCCAGCTCCTACAGATAATCGGGGTGTTCACAAATGCTGCGTCCGGCAAAGATCGGAAGTGGGAGATTCTTCAGTCGCCGCGCAAAATCAGCGCGTGCACGCCCTCCCATTCGGCGAAGATGTCCTGCCCGCAGTTCAGCCCAAGCCGGTGGTAATCGGCATGCGGTTTCTGCACCTGCAACTCGAGCCCATCCCTGGTTTCCAGGTAGATGTTGACCATCGAACCGATGAACTCTTCGCCGACGATGGTACAGGCCAGCCGGTTGTGTCGCACCGGCTGCGGGGTCAGGTCGATATGCTCGGCGCTGACGCAGACCGTGACGCCCTCCCCGGGGACCACCGATTTACCCTGGGGCAGCCGCGCCTGGAATTGACCGTGCGCCGAATCGAGGCGAACCAACCCTGCATCGTCGAAGCCGGCGACCGTGCCGCACAGGATGTTTTTGCCACCGACGAACTCGGCGACGAAACGGTTATGCGGCTCAAGGAACACCTCCTGCGGCGAGCCGATCTGCTCCACCCGGCCGCGACTCATGATCACCACCCGATCCGCCATGGCAAAGGCTTCGGATTGACTGTGGGTGACGTAGACAAAGGTGATCCCCAGGTCCTTCTGCAATCCGGTCAGCACACCTTGCATGCGCACGCTCAAATGCGCATCGAGCGCGCTCAGGGGTCGTCGAGCAGCAGGATCGGCGGTTCGGTGACCAATGAACGCGCCAGCGCCACCCGCTGACGTTGGCCACCAGACAGCAGGCTGATGTCGCGGCTGGCGAATTCCGCCAGGTCCAGCCGCTCAAGCCAGTGCAGGGCCTTTTTGCGCCGCTCGGCCTTGGCCATGCCTCTCATGCGCAGGCCGAATTCGACATTTTCCACGACGTTGAGAAACGGGAACAGGGCCAGGTTCTGCCAGACCAGCGGCGTCTCCCGCTCCCAGGAGCACAAGTCATTGATGCGCTCACCGTTCAGGCGAATCTCGCCCTCGCTGGGCTTATCGAGCCCCGCGAGCATGCGCAGCGTGGTGGTCTTGCCACAGCCGCTGGACCCCATGATCGCGACGAACTCGCCCTTGTAGATTTCCAGGTTCATGCGTTCGACGGCCATATAGCTGCCGAAATGCTTGACCACGTTATCGAATACCACCAACGGTTGAGTCATGGCTGAATCCTTCGGGTTCGGATGAGTGAGGTGATATCAGGCCGCCGCAGGCTTGCGCCGGCGCATCAGCAACAGCTGCGCGAGGATCACCAGGGTCATGGTTGTAATGAAGACGATCGTGCCGATCGCGTTGATGGTCGGGCTCACCTGCCCTTGCAAGGTGTTGAGGATGCGCACGGGGACCGTCTCGTTAAGCCCCGAGACGAACCATGCGACAGCGAACTCATCGAAGGACACGGCCATGGTCACGAACAGCGCGGCAAAGATGCTCGGCGCGGTGAATGGCAGGATCACGTGGCGCATCGCCTTCCACTGATTGGCCCCCAGGTTCCAGGCCGCGGCCTCGATGTTCGGGTCCATCTGCGCCAGGCGCATCCTGATCACCGCCATGGCGAACGGCGCACACATCACGATGTGGCTGATCATCACCGCGTACACCTCGCCGGACAGCCCGACCCGCGATAGGAAGGCCAGCATGGCCAGGCCCATGATCACCACCGGAATGGTCGGCGGCAGCAGCGCCAGGGCCATGTAGACCGACTTGCCGAAGAACTGGTAGCGGAAGTCCGTGTACGCCGCGGTGAACCCCAGCAGGGTCGAGACCAGCGACACCACCACACCGACTTTCAGGCTGTTGCTGAAGGCCTGCCAGACCGCCGGATCGGCGAAGATCGTCTCGTACCAGTACAGGCTGAAGCCACCCAGGGGCAACGACGGAAAGCGGTCGATGTTGAACGAGAACACGAAGCTGCCGGCAATGGGTGTAAAGATGAAGATGAACACCAGCACGACAAAGCCGCGCAGCAGGAAGTTGATCAGTCGATGCTCGTTCATGGGCGTCTCCGGTAAGCGAAGCGAACCGCAGCAAAGGCGGTGATCAGCAGCGTCAGGATCATCATCGTGGCGATCACTGCCGCCCGTGGCCATTGCTGACCGGACTTGGTCGTGTCCGTGATCAGGGTGCTCAAGGTCGGAGGCTGGCCGCCGCCCAGGTACAGCGGGCTGACGAAGTCGCCGAAGGTCAGGATGAAGCAGAACAGCGCCGCGACCACGATGCCGATCCGCGCCGACGGGATCACCACCAGGATGACCGTGCGCAGTCGCCCGCAGCCAAGGTTGTGCGCGGCCTCGATCAACGAGCGATCGATGTACATCAGGCTGAACAGTTGCAGCAGCACCACCAACGGCAGGCACAGCGTGAAGTAGCCGACATAGGTACCGAACGTCGTGTTCAGCATCGCCAACGGCTCCAGCCCGAGCAGACCGAGCGCGGCATTGAAGATGCCGTTGTCGCTGAGGAACACCTGCCATGAATAGGTGCGCACCAGGTAGCTGGTGAAGAACGGCGTGATCAGCAGCAACACCAGCAACTGTTTCGTCGACTCGCGAAACTTGAAGGCGATCGTATAGGCGCAGGGAAAAGCCACCAGACTCACCAGCACGGTGGCGCCCGCCGCCATGGCCAGGGTGTGGACGTAGGCATCCCAGAAGAAGCCGCGGCTGAGCATGTAGCTCCAGTTCAGCCACTCGAACGTCGGTACCATCCGGAAGTTGCGCACCAGCCAGAAGCTGATCGCCACCAGGAATGCCAGCGGGAATACAAAGAAGATCAATTGCCAGATCAGGATCGGCAGCGAAAAGCTGAGGCCGTACCAGGGCAGGCGCACTGTTCTTTTGTGACCTCGCCGCTGGCTCGGCGCGTTGTCGGTCAGCACCGGCGGTGAAGTCTTTAGCTTGTCTGAAATCATTGCGACCACCTCCACGTGACTCGTCAGGCACCTTTGTATTGCGACCAGAAGTCGTTCCACTCATCCAGGCTCTGCCGGACCGGGAGTTCGCGGTACTTGATGCGACCGTCGCGGATATCGTCCATGACGTTGCGCTGGCCGAGCAGCATGCCCTGGCGCCTGGCTTCGGCGGGATCGGTCTGATTCAGCAGTTCCCAGCCTTTCTGGCTCGGGATCAGCGCCGGGTAGGCCGCCATCTTCGCCGACTTGACCTGGCCTTGCGGTGAGGTGATGTATTGGATGAACTTCTTCGCCAGCTCCGGGCTATGGGCCTTCCTGGCGATGCAGTAGGACTCGGTCCATTGCAGCCCGCCCTCCTCCGGCAGCACGGTTTTCACCGGTGCGCCGGCGCGCTGCAAGACCCCGGTGATCCAGTCGCCGATACCGCACATGGCATGCACCTGACCGTTCTTCAGTGAAGAAAAGGTGCCGCCGTAATCGAAGAAACCACCGATCTGCGGGCGCAGGCTCATCATCTTCTGCTGGACGAGTTCCCAGTGCGCGTTATCGATGTCATAAGGGCGGGCATTGCCATTGAGCAAACTGATCTGCCCCAGGTTCGGCAGGTGCCAGTCGAAGTGCCCGACCTTGCCCTTGAGGCTTTCGTCCCAGAACACATCGTAGCTGCGCACCTTGGCTTCGGGCACCAGCTGGGTGTTGTAGGCGATGCCGAGAAAACCGAAGCGAATCAGCACGGAATAGAGTTTGTCCCCCTGCCAGTGACCGGGAAAGTGTTGGAATTCCGGATAGAAGTCGTCGAAGGGGTAATCGGCCGGGTCGAGTTGCTCGATGTATTCGGCGGCATTGAGTTGCTGGACATATTCGGCGTCGGACAGGATCAGATCGAAGGTGCCGGGCGGCGATTGCGAGATCAGCCCCAGCATGTTGTCGCCACCGGTGTAGTACTTGGCCCTGACCTTGACCCCGTGTTGACGTTCGAAATCGGCGACGATGTCCGGCTCGGCGTGTCCGGCCCAGGCCAGGATCACCAGCTCTTTTTCCGCGGCGGCGAAACTTCTCAACGGCAGCAAACCGGACAGCGCCGCCGTGCCGGCGAGGATGCTGGTAGTCTTGAGGAAAGTACGGCGCGAAAGGTCGATGCGATTGTTCATTATTGTCTCTCCCGGATGATGGAAAGTGGCCTCTGTCCTTCTCGTCCTTGTGGTCTTGCCGCTTGCTGGTCGATCTGCCCGCCCCACGCATCATTGGCTGGCAGCAGCATTGCAGCAGATCGCCATCACCGGTTTTTGTACGCGTCCGACCTGAAGTTTGTCAGATCCGACCCATTGCCTCCGCGTCCCCGACCCTCCCTGTCAGAAAAGCCAAATCAGCGGGTGATTTGCCAATTACGGGTCGGATTTGGACAAATCGCTGGCCTTCCAATCTGATCGAATCGTTCCATGCGCCACGTTCGATATCGGCCGTCCAGAAGGTCGGCCAGAGGAACGGCGGACGCCTCCAGGTCAATCACCCAAGAGAGTGTGCAGATGAACAACAGCGTCGTTATCGGTGAGCTCACCTGGCCAGAGTATGCAGAGAAGGTCGCTACCGGCTGCCCGATCTTTTTGCCAGTGGGCGCCCTGGAACAGCATGGTCATCACATGTGCATGGAGGTCGATGTGCTGCTGCCCACCGCGATCTGCAAGGCGGTCGCGCAGAACGTCAGCGGCCTGGTGTTGCCGGCCCTGGCCTACGGCTACAAATCCCAGCAGAAGTCCGGTGGCGGCAACCACTTCCCCGGCACCACCAGCCTCGATGGCGCGACACTGACCCACACCGTGCAGGACATCATCCGCGAACTGGCACGCCATGGCGCACGCAAACTGGTGATGATGAACGGTCACTATGAAAACTCGATGTTCATCGTCGAGGGCATTGACCTGGCACTTCGCGAACTTCGTTATGGCGGCATCGATGACTTCAAAGTGGTGGTGTTGTCTTATTGGGACTTCGTCAACGATCCTGCTGTCATCAAACAGCTGTATCCCGAGGGCTTCCTCGGCTGGGATATCGAACACGGCGGTGTCTTTGAAACATCGCTGATGCTGGCACTTCACCCGGACAAGGTCGATCTGAGTCGCGCCGTTGACCATCCTCCCGCCCGTTTCCCCCCTTATGACGTGTTTCCCATCATCCCGGAGCGCACCCCGGCGTGCGGCACGCTGTCTTCCCCCAAAGGCTCGAGTCGCGAAAAAGGCGAGTTGATCCTGGACGTCTGTGTATCCGGCATCAGTGCTGCCGTCAGGGAGGCCTTTGATTTAACCACTTGAAGAGACAACGGCGGGCGCCAACAAGTACCCGCCGTTAACGCTGCACCCTCCAGAACATAATAAAAAGGGTACCTCTCATGTCCAGCACCTCCACTTTGGCCCCAGGGCTCAAGCAGCGTCACGTCACCATGCTCTCCATAGCCGGCGCCATCGGTGCCGGCCTGTTCATCGGTTCGGGCCATGCCATCGCCTCGGCTGGCCCGGCGGCGATCCTCGCTTACATCATGTCCGGCACCCTGGTCGTGCTGGTGATGCGCATGCTCGGAGAAATGGCCGTCGCCTCGCCGGACACCGGATCGTTTTCAACTTATGCCGAGCGCGCCATGGGACGCAGCGCCGGCTTTACCATCGGTTGGCTGTACTGGTGGTTCTGGGTGCTGGTCATTCCCATCGAAGCCATTGCCGCCGCGGCCATTCTCAACGCCTGGTTCCCGTCGATCCAGACTTGGGAATTCGCGATAGCGGTCACCGGCCTGCTGACCCTGACAAACCTGTTCAGCGTCGCGCGCTACGGCGAGTTCGAGTTCTGGTTCGCCATGCTCAAGGTCATTGCGGTATTGGGCTTTATCGCGCTTGGCGCGCTGGCCCTGGCGGGCGGGTTGCCGGACACGACCGTCAGCGGTGTGGTGCAATTAAGCCATGAATTCGGTGGTTTCATGCCCAATGGCATGACCGCCGTGGTTGGTGCGATGCTGACCACTGTGTTCAGCTTCATGGGCACGGAAATCGTCACGATTGCCGCCGCAGAATCGCAGAACCCGTCGAAACAGATTACCCGCGCGACCAACTCCGTGGTCTGGCGCATGGGGATTTTCTACATTGTCTCGGTGTTCCTCATCGTCTCCATCGTGCCCTGGAATGACCCGATGCTGGTGCAGGTCGGCTCTTATCAGCGGGCGCTGGAGTTGATGAACATTCCCTACGCGAAAATGATTGTCGATATCGTCGTGTTGATCGCCGTCGCCAGTTGCCTGAACTCGGCCATCTATACCGCCTCGCGCATGGTCTTCTCCTTGAGCAAACGCGGGGATGGGCCACGAGTCCTGCAAAAAACCTCATCGTCAGGGGTGCCTTATTTTGCGGTGCTGGCCAGCACAGCAGTGGGCTTCCTGACCACGGCGCTGAACTATTTTGCACCCAACGAAGTGTTCTCCTTCCTGCTGGCCACCTCGGGCGCCGTTGCCCTGCTGGTCTATCTGGCCATTGCCGTTTCGCAATTGATACTGCGCAAGAAGATGAACGCTTCAGGACAGCCAATCGCCTTCAAGATGTGGTTTTACCCTTGGCTCAGTTACCTGGTGATCGCCAGCATCTTGAGCATTCTGGTGGTGATGTTGATTTTGCCGCAGCACCGCATGGAAGTGATTGCCACCGGGGCCCTGACGCTTTCCATTATCTGCATGGGTGCAATCTTCAACGCCAAAAAGAGCACGTTGCAGAAAGCCGAACTGGCTTGAACGAACACACATTCGACGGCGCGCTTGAACCCCGCTCCGACGACTGACCTTTCACCTCTTTGCGGCCCGCTTACCACCACGGAGCGGGCCGTTTTTTTTTTGCCCTTCCCCTCCCCCTCCTTTCCCGCCTCTCCTGATCACCTATAACGGGTCTCGAATGCCTATTCATAAGGCTCTGGGTGTAATATCCAGTAACCCGAATGCAGGGCTAATCACCATAAAATCGAGATGATGTTGCCACCTGTCGGCAGCTTGCCGCAGAGCGCGTCACTATTACAGTTGAGGAGCGGTAACGATGGCGAAACTCCAGGTGGCGAAACCCGCTGCAGGACGTTCGGCAAAAGAACAACGGCCGGTGAAAACCGTGGGTTTCCTGGTCATCCCCAACTTCACCACCATCGGCTTCGCCTCCGCCGTGGAGACCCTGCGCATGGCCAACATGGCAGCGCGCGAACCGATGTTCCGCACGGTCATCATCGCCGCCAGCCTGGACCCGGTCACGGCCAGTAACGGCATGCGGATCCTGCCCGACTACACCATTACCGATGCCCCCAGGCTCGACATCCTGTTCGTGGTCGGATCCAACCCGATCGTCTCCAATCACAGCAGTCGCCCCTTGCTCAATTGGCTGCGCAAGCTGGCGCACGATCAGGTGCCGCTCGGCGGGATTTGCACGGGCAGTCACTTGCTGGCACGGGCCGATCTGCTCAAGGGCTATCGCTGCACGATTCACTGGGAAGACATCGAAGCGCTGAAGGAGCGTTTCCCGGGGATCATTATTTCCAACCAGCTGTTCGAACTCGATCGCGATCGCTACACCTGCTCCGGCGGCGTGGCCTCGATGGACATGACCCTGCAGTTGATTGCCCGCGAACCGGGCGGCCGGGACATCGCCGCCCATGCGGCCGAGTTGCTGCTGTGTGATCGGGTACGTGGGGCGAAGGAGCAACAGCGGGTGCCGTTGCGGCAGAAACTGGGTACCTCGCAGCCCAAGCTCAGCCAGATGGTGGCGATCATGGAGGCCAATCTCGAAGAGCCGGTGGGCCTTGAAGAACTGGCGCGGTTGAACGAGGTGTCGGTACGGCAACTGGAGCGCCTGTTCCACAAGCACCTGCAACGCACGCCGAGCCAGTACTACCTGGAACTGCGCCTGTCGCGGGCGCGGCAATTGCTGTTGCGCAGCGAGTCGCAAGTGCGCGATATCGCCCTGGCGTGCGGCTTTGTGTCGCCGGCGCACTTCTCCAAATGCTACAGCCGGTTTTTCGGCGTATCGCCTATTGGGGAGCGCAAGCAGGTGGCTGCGGTGCATTGATTGGGAGCGAGCTTGCTCGCGATGGCATCCGGGAGATCGCCATAGCAGGCAAGCTGTGTTTACAGGGGTAGATTGACTCAGTCCTGCAAAGCCTTATGCGCCGTTTCCCGACTCGCCAGCATCGCAACCAGCGCCACTGCCGCTGCTGCCAGCAGATACCAGGCAGGCGCCATTTTGTTGCCGGTCAGTTGGATCAGCCAGGTCGCGATAAACGGCGCGGTACCGCCGAACACCGCATTGGCGATATTGAAGCTGAAGGCAAAACCGCTGAAGCGCACCCGGGTCGGGAAGATCTCGGCGAGGAAGCACGGCAAGGTGCCGTCGTTCATCGCAAGGATCGCGCCAAAGGCGATCTGGATCATCAGAATCACCATCAGCGGCTGGTTCTCCAGCATGCCGAACAGCGGGAATGTCAGGGCCAGGAACAGCACCGAAGCGGTCAGCAGCATGGTCTTGCGGCCAAAACGGTCCGACAGCTTGCCCATCAGGAAAATCAACCCGATATAGGTCGCCAGCGACACCGTCGACGCCAGGAACGAATCGCTCTCGCTCATGCCCATTTCGGTGGACAGGTAGGTGGGCATGTAGCTGAGCAGCAGGTAGAAGGCCACCGCGTTCAGGCAGGTCACGCCGATCCCGATCATCACGCTGCGCCGGTGTACGGTCAGCAATTCGCGAACCGGCGCATGGGTCGCGCACTCCTTGGCTTCCAGGCGTTTTTCCATCTCCAGGAACTTGGGCGTGTCCTGCAGACTCATGCGGATATACCGCCCCACCAGGCCGAACGGCGCCGCCAACAGAAACGGCAGGCGCCAGCCCCAGCTGTGCAGATCCTCGACACTCATCCAGGCATGCAGACCGGCGACGAACACCGCGCCGAACAACAAGCCGGCCGCGGTACTCGCCGGAACGATGCTGGTGTACAAACCGCGCTTGCCCTCGGGGGCGTACTCGGCGAGAAAGGCCGACGCCCCGGCGTACTCGCCGGAAGCGGAAAATCCCTGGAACAGGCGGATCAACAACAACAGGGCGGGCGCCCACAGGCCGATATGGTTGTAGGTGGGCAGAATGCCGATGCAGAAGGTCGACACCGACATGATCAGGATCGACCAGGACAACGCACTGCGCCGCCCGTACTTGTCACCAAAGTGCCCCCAGACCAGCCCGCCCAGCGGGCGCACGATAAACGACAGCGCGAACACCGCGAAGGTCGCCAGCAGCGCCGACGCCTTGTCGGTCTGCGGAAAAAACGTCATGGCGATGACGGTTGCCAGGTAGCCGTAGGCCGCATAGTCGAACCACTCGACGAAGTTGCCCATGAAGCTGGCACTGGCCGCCCGGCGCAAGGCCTTGCGCTCGGCCGTCAGTTCACGTTGCTGTTCCAGGGGGGACGTCAGGCTTGCGCTTTGGGTGCTCATTGCGCACCTCCGGTGGTAGAGGTGCAGTGATCGGGATGGAAAGTCGGGACGTGGATCATGGCAAAACCCCTCTATTGTTTTACTTGGCAGGGTTATGGGTCTGTAGATGCTGCGCGTTCTGGGGCGCGCATGCATCAGTTGCAACAAAAAACGCCGCACAGGCTCACTGTGCGGCGCGCGGTCTTACTTCTTGATGATGTTGTGTTCCGGGCCATACGGGAAATGGGTGATGTTTTCCCCGCCCTGCTCGTTGACGATCAGGATGTCGTGCTCACGATAACCACCGGCGCCCGGCAGGCCTTCGGGCAGCATGATCATCGGCTCGATGGACACCACCATCCCCGGCTCCAGCACCGTGTCGATGTCTTCGCGCAGTTCCAGCCCGGCTTCGCGGCCATAGTAATGGCTCAGCGTGCCGAACGAGTGACCGTAGCCGAAGGTGCGGTATTGCAGCAGATCGTGCTCCAGGAAAATCTCGTTCAGTTGCAGCGCGATATCGCAGCAGCGCATGCCCGGCTTGATCAGTTTCAGACCGGCCTCGTGCACCTTGACGTTGACCTCCCACAAGCGCAGATGCTCGTCGGAACAGTGATCCAGGAACAGGGTGCGTTCCAGCGCGGTGTAGTACCCGGCGATCATCGGGAAGCAATTGAGGCTGAGGATGTCGCCCTTGTTGACCTTGCGCGAAGTCACCGGGTTATGCGCGCCGTCGGTGTTGATGCCGGACTGGAACCAGGTCCAGGTGTCCATCAGTTCGGAGTCGGGGAAGGTGCGGGCAATTTCGCGCACCATCGCCTGGGTCGCATGCAGTGCCACTTCATATTCCGGCACCTGGTCACGCAAGGCTTCGACGATCGCGGCACCACCGATGTCCGCTACGCGGGCGCCGTGGCGAATGATCGCGTGCTCTTCGGCGGACTTGGATCATGCGCATGCGCATGCAGGGCGCCGCGACGTCCACCAGTTCGGCCTGGGGGTAACGGCTGGCGAGCTTGTCGCGATTGAGCAGGTTCAGGTGATCGAACTCGATGCCGATCCGCCCGGCCTTGGGCAAGGCTTGCTGGATCGCGACGAAATAGTTGTCCCGCTGCCAGTCGGTGTAAACGATGTTCTCAGTGCCGACGGTCCGGCGCCAAGGCTGGCCGCCATCGATGTTGGCGCTGATGGTGACGGCGCTGTCCTGGGTCACCACCAGTGCGTACTGACGGCCAAAGGAGCAATACAGGAAATCGCTGTAGTAGTTGATGTTGTGATACGAGGTGAAGACCGCTGCATCGATATTGTTCTGCGCCAGGTAAGCCCGCAATTTCGCCTGGCGATTGGCATATTCCTGGGCCGAAAAGGTCGGAGTCACTTTTTCGCCGTTCTTGATCTGGATGGTTTTCGGCATTTGCATGTCATTTATCCTTGTCAGTGATTGCAACAGAAGGCGCCACTCTGGCGGGCCGCTGAAGATCATTCGAACAGATGCAAAGCGAGGTTTTTTGTGCGAATCCGACCTGTAGTTGGTCAGATCCGCTCTTTGCACGCGCGCCAAAAACTCATCCGGTAAAAACAACAATGCCCCCGTCGGACGGAGGCATTGGTTCAGAGATTCACGCTCCCACATTGATTGGGGTTAAGCCAAGGTCTTGTGATCGACACAGCACGCTGTGGAAGCGGGCTTGCCCGCGAAGGCGGACTTATAGTCAACAATGATGCCGGCTCGGATGGCCTCTTCGCTGGCAAGCCAGCTCCTACAGGGGATCTGTGTCGAGCACAAAACCGGTGTCCACTGAAAATCTACATGTAGGAGCTGGA
>NZ_MULM01000118.1:0-35159 GCF_002029345.1 Pseudomonas sp. VI4.1 | reverse complement strand
CGTTGCCAGCGAAGGCGGTGATGTCAGTTAATAAATGCGTCGACTGACAGTCCGCCTTCGCTGCAAGCCAGCTCCTACAGGGGTTAGAGGTGGATTCAGAGATGGTCGGCGATGGCTTTGCCGACGTCTTGAGTCGACCCCTTCCCCCCCAGGTCCGGCGTAATCGGCCCTTCGGCAATCACCCGCTCGATCGCCTGCAGTATCCCGTCATGGGCCGCGCGGTAACGTTCATCACCATTGCCGAGGAAATCGAGCATCAAGGCCCCGGACCAGATCATCGCGATCGGGTTGGCGATGTTCTGCCCATAGATGTCCGGTGCCGAGCCATGCACCGGCTCGAACAGCGATGGAAAACGCCGCTCCGGATCGAGGTTGGCCGAGGGTGCGATGCCGATGGTGCCGGCGCACGCCGGGCCGAGGTCGGAGAGAATGTCGCCGAACAGGTTCGACGCCACCACCACATCAAAGCGGTCCGGCTGCAACACGAAACGCGCGCACAGAATATCGATGTGCTGCTTGTCCCAGGTAATGTCCGGGTACTGCGCGGCCATCAGCGCCGTGCGTTCGTCCCAATACGGCATGCTGATGGAGATGCCGTTGGACTTGGTGGCCGCCGTCAGGCGCTTGCGCGGTCGGGTCTGGGCCAGCTCGAAGGCGAACTTGAGAATCCGGTCGACGCCACGACGGGTGAACACCGACTCTTGCAGCACGAATTCATGCTCGGTGCCTTCGAACATCTTGCCACCCACCGACGAATACTCGCCCTCGGTGTTCTCGCGGATCACCACGAAATCAATGTCCCCCGGCTTGCGTCCCGCCAGCGGACATGGCACCCCGGGGAACAGCCGCACCGGGCGGATGTTCACGTACTGGTCGAAGTCGCGACGGAACTTGAGCAGCGAACCCCACAGCGAAATATGGTCCGGGACCTTGTCCGGCCAGCCCACCGCGCCGAAGTAAATCGCGTCGAAGCCCTTGAGCTGTTCGAACCAGTCATCGGGCATCATCTGCCCGTGTTCCAGGTAGTAATCGCAGTGGGCCCAGTCGAGCACCTCGATGCTCAGGTCCAGTTGCCACTTCTTCGCAGCCTGTTCCAGGACCCGCAATCCTTGCGGCAGTACTTCCTTGCCGATGCCATCGCCGGCAATCGCGGCGATTCTGAATGTCTTGCTCATCAATCATGGTTCCCCGTGTCTGTGCGTTACAGCCCGCCGATGTGGAAGGCTTTGACTTCAAGGTATTCATCCAGGCCGTACTTGCTGCCTTCACGGCCCAGGCCCGATTGCTTGATGCCGCCGAACGGCGCGACTTCCATGGAAATGATCCCGGTGTTGAGCCCGACCATGCCGAACTCCAGCGCTTCACCGAAACGCCATGAACGGCGCAAGTCCTGGGTGAAATAGTAGGCGCCCAAACCATAAGGTGTGGCATTGGCCAGCGCGAGGGCTTCGGCCTCGTCGGTAAAGCGCATCAAAGGCGCCACCGGGCCGAAGGTTTCTTCGTTGGCCAGCAGCATGCCGGCGTGGGCTTCGCCAAGGACCGTCGGCGGGACAAACTGGCTGCCGCCCTCGGGCATGCCGCCGCAGAGCACGTGCGCCCCCTGGCTCAGGGCATCGTCGATGTGCCGGGCGACCTTGCTCACCGCCGCCGGGTTGATCAGCGGGCCGATGCTGACATCCGCGTCCAGGCCATTGCCGACCTTGAGCTTGCCGACCTCCTCCACCAGGCGCGCGGCGAAACGTTGGTAGATGCCGTCCTGCACCAGGATGGCGATTGGCGCAGACGCAGGTCTGGCCGGCGTTGCGAAACTTGCTGAGCATGAGGCCGGCCACTGCCTGCTCCAGGTCAGCGTCGTCGAACACAATGAACGGCGCATTGCCGCCCAGTTCCAGGCTCAGGCGCTTGATGTGTTCGGCGCTGTGGCGCATCAGCAGGCGTCCCACGGCGGTGGAACCGGTGAAGGAAATCTTGCGCACGATCGGGTTGCCGGTGAGCTCTTCGCCGATGCCGGCGGGCAGGCCGGTGACCACGTTGAACACCCCGGCCGGAATCCCGACCCGTTCGGCCAGCACCGCCAGCGCCAGGGCCGACAGCGGTGTCAGCTCCGAGGGCTTGACGATGATCGGGCATCCGGCCGCCAGGGCCGGTGCGCACTTGCGGGTGATCATCGCGTTGGGGAAGTTCCACGGGGTGATCGCGGCGCACACGCCGACCGGTTGCTTGAGGGTCAGCAGCCGGCGATCGCCGCTGGGAGCCGGCATGGTTTCACCGTAGACCCGCCGGGCTTCTTCGGCGAACCATTTGACGAAGCTGGCACCGTAGCGGATTTCGCCCTTGGCTTCGTTGAGCGGCTTGCCCTGTTCGCAGGTCATGATCAATGCCAGGTCGTCGAGATTGTCGATCATGGCCTGATACCAAGCGCTCCAGCAGCGCCTGCCCGCTCCGCCGCCGGGCGCGCACGCCACGCGGGCCAGGCACGCTCGGCCGCTTCGATGGCGCGACGGGTTTCGCCGCCGTGCATCGCCGGTACCCGGGCGAGCACCTGGCCGCTGGCGGGGTCGATGACGTCAAGGGTCGCGGCGTTGTCGGCACCGGTCCACTGGCCGTCAATGTAGGCGAGTTCTGCCAGAAGGCTGGGGTCTTTCAAACGATTCTTGAGCATGGTCGAGTCCTGATCCGAGACAGGTTCCAGTCTAGGGAGGGGCTGCGGAGGAGGATGCTGAAAGTACCGTTTGCGCGGTGTTGGATGCTGAAAATCGAAGCGGGACGGCAGGCTCTACCGAGGGGAGACAGGGACTGTCCAGGTGAACACAGAACCCTGTAGGAGCGGGCTTGCCAGCGAAGAGGCGGTGTTACAGGCAACAATGATGTCGGATGTCACGGCCTCTTCGCTGGCAAGCCAGCGCCTACAGTTGATCGGTGTTGGCCTTGGGACCTGATTACAGTTTCAGGGACCCCAGCAACCCTTCCAGAAACCGCTCCCCCGCGTCCATCTGGCTGATCTCGATGAACTCGTCCGGCTTGTGCGCCTGTTCGATCGACCCCGGGCCGCAGACCACCACCGGCACATCCAGGCGCTGCTTGAACAGCCCGCCCTCGGTGCCGAAGGAGACCTTGGCGGTGCCGGTGTCCGGCGCGGCGAAGTTTTGCAGAAAGCGCACCGCTTCGACGCTCGGATGCGTGTCCAGGCCGGGATACACATTGATGGTTTCAATCTCGATGGCCGCGACACTGGACAGCTTTTTCGCCTCGCGCACAATCACTTCGGCGCGCTCGCGCATCTGCTCCAGGAACTGATCCAGATCGTCCGCCGGCAGGTTGCGCACTTCGAAATCCAGGGTGCACAGGTTGGGCACGATGTTCAGCGCCTTGCCGCCGACAATCTGCCCGACATGCACGGTGCTGTAGGGCACGTCGTAGTCCGCATCCTGGGCGCCCTGCTCCTGCAACTGCTGCTGGCTCTGACGCAGCGCGGCGGATGAATTCGCAGGCCACGTGAATCGCATTGACCGAACGCGGGGCCAGCGAGGAATGCGCCTCCAGGCCGCGACAGTACGTGCGGTAAGACCCCTTGCCCTTGTGCCCGAGGACGAACTGCATGTTGGTCGGCTCGCCGATCAGGCACAGGAACGGCCGCACCGGCGCCAGGTGCAGCACGTCGAGCAAACGGCGCACACCGACGCAGCCGGTTTCTTCGTCGTGGGACAGCGCCAGTTGCAGCGGCCGGCTCAACGGGCTGTCCGCCGCGTCGAGCATGGCGTCGATGGCCAGGGCGATGAAACCCTTCATGTCGCAACTGCCACGGCCATAGATCCGCCCGTCCTGCACCGTCGCCTGGAACGCCGGGAAGGTCCAGGCCTGCCCCGCCGCCGGCACCACGTCGGTATGGCCGGACAGCAGAATCCCCGGCAACTCCCGGGGGCCGGTGCTGGCAAACAGATTGGCTTTTTGGCCGCTTTCGTCCTTGACGATCAGCGACTCGATGCCTTTGCTCAGCAGCAGGTCGCGCACGTAGTCGATGAGCGCCATGTTCGACTCCGAAGAGACGGTGTCGAAGGCCATCAGGCGTTTGAGAATGTCCAGTACACGAGGTTTCATGAAGCCTTGCTCCGTTGCTCGGCGGAAAGGGCGAACCGATTGATCGAGAACGGCTCAATTGAAGTGCTGGTGCTGCCGGTGCTGATCAGTTCGGCCATCACGTCGCCGACGCCCGGACCGAGCTGGAAGCCATGGCCGCAGAAGCCGAAGGCATAGAACAGGCCGTCGACGTGCCGCTCGGGCCCATCACCGGCAGGGAATCGGGCAGGTAACCCTCGATGCCGCTCCAGACCCGGATAATGTTGAGGTTGCCGACACCTGGCAGCAGGCGGCGCATTTGTTCGAGCTGATTGAGGATGCTGCGCGGCTCGACCTGGGCCCGGCGATTGAGCATGTCCGGTTTGCTGCGATAGCCCCCGCCGATGACGATGTTGCCCCGGGGAATCTGCCGGAAATAGATCACCTCCTCGGGAATTTTGGTGTACACGCCGATCACCGTCGGCAAGGCGTAGGGCACCGGCTCGGTCACGGCCATTTGCGGGCCATGGGTGTCCAGCGGCACCGGTTCGCCGAACTGGGTGGACAACTTCTGCCCCCAGGCGCTGCGGGTGATCAGCAACTGCGCGGCGCTGAACTGGCGGCCGTCGGTGGTGCGGATGCTGAACTCGCCGCCGACCTTCTGCACCTCGGCGACTTCGGTCTGCTCCTCGATCCGCGCGCCGAGGCGGCGTGCGGCACGGGCAAAGGCCGGGGCTGCCAGGCGCGGATTGGCGTGGCCATCGTGGGGCGCATAGGAACCGCCCTTCACGTCCCGCCCGAGGAACGGAAAACGCGCGTGCAGCTCGGCGCCCCGAAAGATCTGCAAATCCAGCTGCGCCGCTTCGGGCGCGGCCGCGTAAGCCTCAAGCTCGGGTATCTCGTCTTCGCGGTAACACACCCGCATGTGCCCGCTGGCGATGAATTCGAGGTCGTCGTCGATCAGCTCCGGCAGACGCTTCCACAGCGCCCAGGAACGGTTGGCCAACGCCAGCTGCCCGAGGTATCGCCCCTGGCGCCGCACGTTGCCGAAGTTCACGCCGCTGGCGTACTGACCGATCTGGTCGCGCTCCAGCAGGATCACCGACTGCCGCGTCGACGCAGGAAAAACGCCGCCGCCGAGCCCATCAGGCCACCGCCGACAATCACGACATCGGCTTTTTGTACCGTCATGGCGACACCTCCGTGGTGAGCATCGAAAGCGGTTTGACCGGCGCCTGGCCGCGCTGGCGGCGACCTTGTTGCACCTTGACCCCAGCCGCCGCGGCAATCACCTCGGCCCCGGCCTGGGAGCAGTAACGGCCCTGGCAACGGCCCATGCCGACCCGGCTGAACGCCTTGGCGCGATTGACTTCGCAAGCACCCTTTTCACTGACGGTGCGGCGCAACTCGCCGGCGCTGATCATTTCGCAGGCGCAGACGATGGCTGCATCCGGCAGCGCCCCGGCGTGTTCGGCAGGCCAGGGAAACGCCTGGGCCAGGCCGAGGCGAAATTGGTCCATCACTGCCAGTGCGTGGCGATGCTTGTCGCGCACTCCGGCATTCACTGGCTGATGCAGGTCTTCCAGCAGCGCCATGGCCACCAGGCGTCCGGCGTGTTCCGCCGCATCCGCGCCGCGAATCTTCGAACCATCCCCGGCGGCATACACGACCATCGACCGAGGTCCGGCCGTCCTCATCCACCGCCAGCCACCATTGGCCGGAGGCGTCATCAAAGCGCATGCGGCATCCGGCCAGATCGGCCAGCTGGGTTTCCGGACGCAGGTGATAACCCAAGGCCAGCGCATCGCACTCCACCGCCAGGGTCTCGCCTTTGGCGGTACGCACCCGCACGCCGCTGACACCGCTCGCGACGTCGCCCACCACTTGCAGCGGCTGCACCCCCAAGTGCACCCGGGATCTTCGCCCGGTACAGCTGCGCCAGCAGTTTCATCCCGGTGAACAGCAACCCGGGGCGCGCCAGCAGTTTGGGCATCGCGAGGAGGCGTTTGCGCAGCGGCGAGGTGTCGAGCACTGCCGCCACGCTGGCGCCGGCCTTGACGTACTGGCTGGCCACCAGGTACAGCAACGGCCCGCTGCCCATGAACACCACGCTGTGGCCGATGGACACCGCCTGGGACTTGAGCGCGATTTGCGCCCCGCCGAGGCTGTAGGTCCCCGCCAGTTGCCAGCCTTCGATCGGCATCAGCCGGTCGGTGGCGCCGGTGCAGAGGATCAATGCGTCGTAATCCACCGTCGTATGTCGGCCCTGACTGACGCAGCACAGTTGCCCCGGCGTCAGGTTCCACACCAGGGTGTCCGGGCGATAATCGATCTGCCCGCGCAAGCGGTCGAAACTTTGGTGCAGGTGCCGGGCCTTGCGGGCCTCGGTGCCGTACAGGGTGGCGTAGTCCCGGGTGAACCCTTCGGGCTGGCGGCGGTAGATCTGCCCGCCATCGCGACGGTTTTCGTCGATCAGGATCGGCTTGAATCCCGCCGACAACAGGGTTTCGGCGCAACGGATACCCGCCGGCCCCGCGCCGACGATAACGACTTTTTTAGCGCTCAGCCGTGCAGTGGCCATTTCGCCTCCGGTTGTGTGGTGACGATGTCCAGCCCTTCACGGACCTCGTTGGAACAGGCGCGCAGACGTTCGCCGCCGCGGGTCCAGACCCAGCAATCCTGGCAGGCGCCCATCAGGCAAAAACCGGCACGGCGTCCCGAGTCGAACTCCGACTGGCGCAACGCCGAGCCCTGGGTCAGCAACGCGACCATCAGGGTGTCGCCGCGCAACGCCTCGATGGGTGCGCCATCCACGGTCAAACTGACGGTCGGCCGGCCCTGCTCGGCCAGTCTCACAAAACGCCCCTTCATGCATAGGCTCCCTGGGTCATGAGGTTCAAATCCTGCTGGGTTTTGAGCAACTCGGCGCTGTCGTGGTGACAGAGGATTTCACTGCCGCCGGCGATGATCCGCCGGCTCGGGGCCGTGCGATTGCACACACCATCGATCCGCACCGGGCACCGGCTGAGGAAAGTGCAAAGCTCTGGCACGTTGGCCCTGGCGCCGATCGGCGGCAGCTCGCCACAGGTGGTGCCGCAGCTCTCCAGCCAGCCCTGGCGCAGTTCCGGCACCGAATGAATCAACAAGTCGGTGTACGGGTGGAACGGTGCCTGGGCGAACGCTTGCCGGGTGCCGGCCTGCACCTTGTGGCCGCTGTACATCACCACGATGTCGTCGCACAGCGCCCGCACCGTGGAAATGTCGTGGCTGATGAACAGGTAGGACACCCCCAGTTGCTGGCGCAGGTCGCGCAGCAGTTCGAGAATCGCCGCACCGACCACGGTATCCAGCGCCGAGGTGACTTCGTCGCAAAGAATCAGATCCGGCTTGGCCGCCAGGGCCCGCGCCAGGTTGACCCGCTGTTTTTGCCCGCCGGACAGTTCGTTTGGCCGGCGTTCGGCCATGGCTCGCGGCAGGCGCACCAGGTCCAGCAGTTCGCCGATGCGCTCGCGCAACGCGGCGCCCTTGAGGCCGAAATACATCTTCAAGGGTCGGCCCAGAATGGCGCTGACACTGTGCATCGGGTTGAGCGCGGTGTCGGCATTCTGGAACACCATTTGAATCCGTCGGAACTGTTCGTCGGTGCGCTCGGACAGGCTGCCGCCCAGCGGTTGACCATCAAAGGTCAGGCTGCCGAGCGCCGGGGTCAACAGGCCTGCCACCACCCGTGCCAGGGTCGATTTACCCGAACCCGACTCACCGATCACGCCGATGGCCTGGCCCCTGCGGACCGTCAGGTCGATGTCTTCCAGCACACGAATCGACGGCATGCCGTGCGTGTTCTTGTTGCCGTAGCCGGCGGTCAGGCCCTCGATCGTCAGCAACGGCGTGTCTTCGGCGACACCGCAGGGTGGGCGGATGGTGGTGTCCGGCCGCGCCGCCGCCAGCAGGCTGCGGGTGTATTCGTGGGCCGGTCCCTTGAGCAAGGGCGCAGTGGCGCTCTGCTCGAAAATCTGACCGCCGTTGAGCACGACGATCTGATCGGCCATCTGCGCCACCACGGCCAGGTCGTGGGACACATAGACCGCTGTCGCGCCCCGTTCACGCACCACCCGCTTGAAGGCGCGCAGCACGTCGATCTGGGTGGTCACGTCGAGGGCCGTGGTCGGCTCGTCGAGCACCGCCAGCAGCGGGTCGCTGATCAACGCCATGGCCGCCATCACCCGCTGCAGTTGCCCGCCTGAAACCTGATGGGGGTAGCGCTGGCCGATGCGTTCCGGGTCCGGCAGTGCCAGGTCGTGGAACAATTCGATGGCCTTGGCTTCGAGCACGGCGCGGCTGCCCAGGCCATGGATCAAGGCGCCCTCCACCACCTGGTCGATGAGTCTTTTCGCCGGGTTGAACGCCGCCGCAGCGCTTTGCGCGATGTACGACACCCGGTTGCCGCGCAAGCCCTGCAGCTCGCGTTCACTCAACGCCAGCATGTCGTGCTCGCCGACCTGCACCACCCCGCCCGCCAACCGGCAGCCACGCCGGGCGTAGCCGAGCAGCGCCAGGGCGATGGTGGTCTTGCCGGAGCCGGACTCGCCGATCAGCGCCAGCACTTCACCTTTGGCCAGGGCGAAGCTCACGCCCTTGACGATTTCCACCTCGCCCCGCTCGCCGCAGGCGACCACCCGCAGATTCTCGACTCGTATCAACTGGCTCATATCAATGACCTCCCGAACGTCGACTACGTCGCGACGACAGCCGGTCGATAAACAGATTCACCCCAATGGTCAGGGTGCCGATGGCCAGGGCCGGGATCACGATGGCCGGCGCGCCCTGGTTGAGGCCGCCGATGTTCTCGCGCACCAGCGAGCCGAGGTCGGCATCCGGCGGTTGCACGCCCAGGCCGAGAAAGCTCATGCCACTGAGCAGCAGCACAATGAAACCGAAGCGCAAGCCCAGGTCCGTCAACACCGGGTTGAGCATGTTCGGCAGGATTTCCACGCAGGCGATGTACAGCCGGCGCTCGCCGCGGGTACGGGCCACTTGCACGTACTCCAGGGCTTCGATGTTCACCGCCATGCTGCGGGCGATCCGGAACGCGCCCGGGGTAAAGCTCAACACCGCCGTGCAGATCAGCAAGGTGACCGAGGAACCGAAGGCCGAGACCATGATCAGGGCGAGCATCTTGCTCGGGATCGAAATGAAGGCGTCCATCAGGCGACTGATCACTTCATCCAGCCACTTCGGCGACACCACCGACAGCAAGGCGCAACCGGTGCCCAAACCGCTGGCCAGCACCGCCGCCACCAACGCCAGGCCCACGGTAAACCGGGCGCCGACGAGGATGCGGCTGAGCATGTCGCGGCCCAGGTAGTCGGTGCCGAACGGGTAGACCGCACTCATGCTGTCAAACACGTTGTCGGAGACCACGGCCCCCACCGGGTGCGGCGCCAGCCACGGGCCGAAGATCGCCACCAGCAGCCACAGGACACACATCACCGCCCCGACCAGCCCCAGCCAGGAGGGGCCGGCGGACACCTTGCCGGCTGCCAGTTCAGGCGCAGCAGGCGTCGATTTCACAATGAGATTGTTCATTGGTTTCTCAGCCTCGGATTGGACAGAATCGCGCACAGGTCGGCAATCAGCACCAACCCCAGGTACGCCGTGCAAAACAGCATGGTGCAGGCCTGCACCAGCGCCATATCGCGGTTGGTCACGGCATCGACCATCAGGCTGGCGATGCCGGGGTAGTTGAAGATCGTCTCGACGATCACCACCCCACCCAACAGGTAGGACAGGCTCAGGGCGATGGCGTTGGCGATCGGCCCGATGGCGTTGGGCAAGGCGTGGCGCAGCACGATGCGCATCGGGCTCACGCCCTTGAGCCGCGCCATCTCCACGTAGGGGCTGTCGAGCTGATCGATCACTGCGGCCCGGGTCATGCGCGCCATTTGCGCGACGATCACGCAGCACAGCGTCATCACCGGCAAGGCGTAGGTGCGCATGAATTGCCAGGGCGAAGTGATGTCGCTGGCGTAGGACAGCGCCGACAACCAGCCCAGGTTCACCGCGAAAATCAGCACCGCCAGGGTCGCCACCAGAAACTCCGGCACGGCGACCATGGCCAGGGTGAAGAAGCTCAGGAAGCTGTCGATGCGCCCACCGCGCCCCATCGCCGAACCGATGCCAAGGAGCAGCGCCACCGGCACCGACACCAGCGCCGTGGCGGCCGCCAGCATGAGGGTGTTGGGTACCCGCCCGGCCATCAGGTCGCCGACCGGCATGGCGTTGGACACCGACTGGCCGAGGTCACCGCTGAGCAGGTTCATCAACCAGTGCAGGTAACGCAACACACCGGGCTGGTCGAGCCCCAGTTTCAGGCGCAAGGCTGCCACTTGTTCCGGCGTGGCGAACTGCCCAAGCGCCTGTTGCGCCGCGTCCCCCGGCAATACTGCCGTGATCGCGAACACGACCATGGACACGATCAACAAGGTCACGATCGCGGCGCCCAGGCGCCTGCCGATCAACCACAGTGTGTTGCTATTCATCGCCCTGCCCTCATGCAATGTCCTCGTAGCGCAAACCCGTCGCGGATCAAGCGTCCAGCCACACCTGCTCGGCGAACATGTAGCCCATGAAGCCGCCCAGCGGGTTGCTGCCATAACCTTTGATGCGCTGGTCGACGCCATCGATGTTGCTGATGAACACCGGCACGCCGATGCCGCTGTGGTCGTGCACCAGGGTTTGCATGTCGGCGTACATCTTGCTGCGTTTGGCGTCGTCGGTTTCACCCCGGGCGAGCATCAGCAACTGGTCGAACTGATCGTTCTGCCAGCCGGATTCGTTCCACGGCGCCTTGGACTGGAAGAACTGCGAGAACATCACGTCGGCGTTCGGCCGCGGGTTGATGTTGCCGAAACTCAGCGGGTGCTTCATCCAGTGGTTGGACCAGTAGCCATCGCTCGGCAGGCGGTTGACGTCGAGCTTGAGCCCGGCCTGTTTCGCCGATTGCTGCAGCAGCACCGCGATGTCCACCGAACCGGTGGCGGCAGGCGATGCGACCAGCGGCATGGTGATGCTTTCCATGCCGGCTTTCTTCAGCAGGAATTTGGCTTTTTCCGGGTCGTAGGCTCTTTGCGGCAGGTCGGCGTTGTAATAACGCGAACCGGGGGAAATCGGATGGTCGTTACCGACCACGGCATAGCCACGGAACACCGCGGATTTGACCTGTTCACGGTCCAGCAGATGCTTCATCGCCTGGGTGAATTCGGCGCTTTTGCCCGGCATCTGGTCCTGGCGGATGATCAGGTCGGTGTAGTTGCCCGACGGCGCATCGACCACCCGATGCTTGGCGCTGGCCTTGATTCGTGCGGTGGAGCGCGGGTTGACCTCGTTGATCAGGTGCACATCGCCCGACAGCAGCGCGTTGATTCGCGACGGTTCGTCGGCAATCGCGATGAATTCGATTTCGTCCAGGTACGGCAAGCCCGGTTTCCAGTAGCCGGTATTGCGCGCGGCAATCGAACGCACGCCGGGTTTGAATTCCTTGACCTTGAACGGCCCAGTGCCGATGCCCTGGTTGAAGTCGGTGGTGCCTTCCGGAACGATCATCAGGTGCGACACGGCGAGGATCGACGGCAATTCGGCGTTCGGCGCGCTGAGGCGGATCTGTACTTCATTGGGGCCGGTGGCCTTGATCTCCTCGAACTGCGCCATCAGCGGCATGACCTTGGAGCCGGTCAGCGGGTCCTTGTGGCGTGACAGCGAATACACCACGTCGGCGGCGCCCAGGGTCTTGCCGTTGTGGAAGGTCACGTCCTTGCGCAGGGTGATGGTCCACAGCGTCGCATCGGTGTTGTCGATGCGCTCGGCCAGTTCCAGTTGCGGCACCAGGTGGCTGTCGAAACGGGTCAGGCCGTTATAGAACATGAAGTGGCGCACGTAGTCGGTGGACAACGCGCCCTTGGCCGGGTCCAGGGTGTCGGCGGTGGAGCTGGACATGCCGGCGACGCGGATGCGCCCGCCCGGCTTGCCTTTGCCCGGGGTGGCGGCTTCTTCGGCGAACAGCTTGCCGGCGGCACCGAACAGGCTGCCGGCCCCCACCGCCGCGACGCCGGCCACACCGAGCATCTGCAAGGCATTGCGGCGCGACATGCCGCGATTGAGGCCTTCGAACACCCGCAGGCTGTCCTGGCCGGAGATCAGTTGGGAGTCGATCTTGTTGTCAGTCATATCAGTTGTACCTGTCGATAATCAGAAGATTCGAGTGCTCGCGGATGTCCCGAGCGTCCTGGAAACGCAAACGACGGTGACGCCACAACATCAACTCAATGCAAATAATCCTGGAATCGGTAATAGGCGCCCACGAACGGCAGGAACCAGGGTTTGCCAAAATGCCCGGGAATCGCCGGCCAGTCGAGTTCGCGCCAGGGGTTGGCTTCGACCTTGCCAGCCATGACGTCAGCCATGACCTGGCCCATGTGCACCGACATCTGTACCCCGTGGCCGCTGTAGCCCATGGAGTGATAAATCCCGCCGTGCTGGCCGGCCCGGGGCAAGCGGTCGGAGGTCATGTCCACCAGGCCGCCCCAGCAGTAGTCGATCCTCACGTTGGCCAGCTGCGGGAACATCTGCACCATCGCCGCTTGCAGCACTTTGCCGCTCTTGGCGTCATTGACACTGTCGGACATCGCGAACCGCGCACGGCCGCCGAACAGCAGGCGGTTGTCCGGGGTCAGGCGAAAATAGTTGCCGATCATGCGGCTGGTGACGTAGGCGCGCCGACCGGGCAGCAGTTGCTCGATCAAGGCCTGCGGCAGGACTTCGGTGGCGATCACGAAACTGCCCACCGGCACGATCCGCCGCCGATACCAGCCCAACCCGCCGTGCTGACAGGCGCCGGTGGCCAGCAGCACTTGCCCGGCGTGCAGCGAGCCCTTGCTGGTGTTGACCTGATAGCCGCCAGCCTTGGCCTGCCAGTCCACCACCGAGGTGCCTTGATGGATCAAGGCACGCGCCGCGCCGCCGCTTCGGCCAACCCGACGCCGAAGCGCCCGACGTGCATCTGCTCGCCGTTGCGCTGCAACAGGCCACCGTGGAACTGCGCCGAATTAACTTCAGCGCGAGTCTGCTCGGCAGTCAGCAACTCGACATCGGAATCGACTTCCTTGCGAATCAGTTCGCAGGTGCGCGCCAGGCCTTCGTAGTGCATCGGCTTGGCCGCCAGCTTGAGCTTGCCGTTGCGGATCAGGTCGCAGGCAATCTGCTCCTGCTCCACCAATGAAACGACACTCTGCACCGCGCTTTCGTAAGCCTGGTAATACGCCCGCGCCTTGTCGGCACCGAGGCTGGCGCTGAGCCCGGCGTAGTCCTGGGCCACGCCGGTGTTGCATTGGCCGCCGTTGCGTCCGGAGGCTTCGCCGATCACCCTGCCGGCCTCCAGCACCACCACACTGGCGCCCTTCAAGGCCAATGCCCGAGCCGCCGCCAAACCGGTGAAACCGCCACCGACGATGGCCACGTCGACCTGCCCGGGCAACGCGCCGGGCTGGGCACCGGTGAAGGCCGGTGCGGTGTCGAGCCAGTAGGATTCACTGCCCATGTCTGATCCCTTATGTGGTTAAGCGTGCCGTTACCGTTCGACTCAGAGCCCGACCAGCGCCGGCAAGCCACCGATGTCGGTGATCTGCTGGTAGCCGTAGAAGGCATTGGCCGGAACCTCGTGACCCCGGGCGACGAACGCCTTGTTCTTGATCTTCATGTCGTGGGCCGGCATCAGGTCGTAACGGAAGCTGGAGGACACATGCAAGATGTCTTCCGGACCGCAACCGAGGTTGTCGAGCATGTACTCGAATGCCGCCAGGCGCGGCTTGTAGGCCTGGGCCTGTTCGGCGGTGAAGACCTTGTGGAACGGTGCGCCGAGCTTGTCGACGTTGGACATGATCTGGCTGTCGCTGGCGTTGGAGAAAATCACCAGGGGGATCTTGTCGGCGATTTTCGACAGGCCGGCCGGTACGTCAGGGTGCGGGCCCCAGGTTGGCACGGCGTCGTAATACAGCTGGCCTTCGTCGCGGTATGCGATGCCCCAGCGTTTGCAGGTCCTCGCCAACGCGGTCTTGAGGATTTCGTCATAGGGCATCCAGTCGCCCATGACCTGGTCCAGGCGATAGGCCGAGAAGTCCTTGACGAACTGATCCATCTGCCCGGGCGACACGCGATCGGCGAACAGTTCGCGGGTCATGGTGCCCATGTGGAAATTGGTCAGCGTACCGTAGCAGTCGAACGTAATGAATTTGGGGCGAAGAAAGCTCATTGAGTGCGGTCCTGAAGTTCGTTGAGGTCATGGCGTGACAAGCATTCGCTCCATTTCGGGAGCCGTGATGCAACCCTGCAACACACCGTCATTACAACACCGTGAATTCAGCAGATGGCGTTAAAAGCGACCTTCGCTCGATACAAACCACCGTTTTGGCACCCGCCCTCAGCAGACTTTGCGGCGCGCTCCAGGCTTGTGCAAAGCCTGTGTTTGTGCGCTCTTATGGGACTTTACGGGGCCACAGCGGGCGAACGCGCGGGCAATGGCCGCAGAACCTGCGCCGGGTGGAACGAAAACGGGCGCCTCCCTGCAGAAGCGCCGATCGGGGGCTGACTCAACCCCCTGTAGGAGCTGGCTTGCCAGCTCCTACAGGGGGAGTGCATGACAGGCTATCGGTGTGTTTGTTATTGGACGATATCGATCAACACACTCTTGAAGCGCAAGTTGGCCTCGAAGGCTTCACGTCCCAGGTCCTTGCCAATGCCCGAGCGTTTGTAGCCTCCGGTCGGCAGGATGTAGTCGTTGCTGCGCCCGTAACGGTTGACCCAGACGGTCCCCGCCTCCAGGCGCCGGACCAGGCGCAGGGCACGATTGATGTCGGCCGTATGCACACCCGCCGCCAGTCCATAGGTGTCATGGCCGGCCAGGCTCAACGCCTGCTCCTCATCATCGAACGCCTGCACGGTCAGCACCGGGCCGAAGATTTCTTCGCCGATCGCCGGGTTGTCGTGGTCCAGGCCGGTGAGCAAGGTCGGCCGGTAGTAGGCGCCACCCAGGCCCTCGAACAACCCGCCACCGGTCAGCACTTCGGCACCGGCCTGGCGCGAACGTTGGACGATGCCGTCGATACGGCTGGCCTGCAGGCGGGAAATGATCGGCGACAGCGTGGCCTCGGACGACCAGGTCGGCCCGGGACGCAGTTCTTCGAAATACGCCAGCAGATGGGCGACAAAGGGTTCCATGATCGAGCGCTGGATCAGCAGCCGCGAGCCGGACACGCACACTTGCCCGGCGTTGCCGGTAATCGCCAGCGCCACGGTGCGCGCAGTTTTCGCGATGTCCGGTATGTCGGCGAACACCAGCTGCGGGCTCTTGCCGCCCAGTTCCAGGGTGACCGGTTTCGGCCCCACCAGCGCGCAGGTCGACATGATGCTCGAGCCGGTCGCCGTGGACCCGGTAAAGGTCACCTTGCCGACCCGCGGATGCCGACACAATGCGTCACCGGTGGTGCGGCCATCGCCCTGCACCACGTTGAAGATCCCCGCCGGCATGCCCGCTGCAACGCCAGCTCGGCAAAACGCAGGCTGGAGAACGGCGTCAACTCCGAAGGTTTGAGCACCACGGCATTGCCTGCCGCCAAGGCCGGCGCGACTTTCCAGGAGGCCATGCTCAACGGGAAATTCCACGGTGCGATGGCGGCAATGACGCCGTAAGGTTCGGCAATCTGCATCCCCAGGCGGTCGGTCTGGGTCGCCGCCACCTGGCCGCCATGCTTGTCCGCCAGCTCGGCAAAAAAACGGATGCCTTCGGCGACATAAGGAATGTCCCAGGCGATCACGTCTTTATGGGGACGGGTCGACCCCAGCGCTTCCAGCGGCGCCAGCACGGCCGCGTCGGCTTCGATCAGGTCGGCCCAGCGACGCATCACCCGCGCCCGTTCCCTGGGTGGCCGACTGGCCCAATCGCTGCGGTTGAACGCTTGCCAGGCATTGTTGACCGCCTCGTCCACCAGCGTGGCATCGGCCATTGGCAACTCGGCATACACCTGGCCATCCGAGGGTCGCGCCACCTCCAGGCCGGGTTGAGCATCGCGGTATTGTCCAGCGATGAAATGAGCGCTGCGCACAGCGATGAGGCGAGGATCGAAGCTATCCATGGAGCACTCCAGAAGAGGAACGGTGAGTCGTGAACCCAGGTCTCCATCGTAGAAAAAAAACCCAAGCATTTGCTGCCGACCTTGCCGGGCAATTAAGTAGGAAGTGTGGTCTTGCCGCCTCTGTCTTGCGTAATCTGCCGAATGCTCGGAGCCCCCTTGCCAGGCCTTCGCGCAGATGGGATACAGGCAGCATCGCACTGGAAATCCGGTCGCTCGCGCACATTGTCCAACGGAGACTCGCCATGTCCGCCTTGCAACAACCTGCTTATGTCTATCGCCCGATGACCGCCGCCGACCTGCCCTCGGCCCATGCGTTGTCGGTGCAATTGAAGTGGCCCCATCGCCTGGAAGACTGGGCAATGTTGCAGCGGGTCAGCCATGGTTTCGTGGTGCTGGACGGCGAGCGCCTGATCGGCACCGCGTTCACTTGCCCCCAGGGCGGGTTCGCCACCATCGGCCTGGTGATCGTCAGCGACGACTACCAGGGCAAGGGCATCGGGCGCAAGTTGATGGAGCAGGCACTGGATGCCTGCCAGTCCCGCACCCCGGTGCTCAATGCCACGCTGGCCGGTGCGCCGCTTTACGTTAGCCAGGGGTTTGTCGAATTCGGGCGGATTCAACAACATCAAGGTCAGGCTCAAGGCCCTGTCCCCCTGCCCCTGGCAGACGAAGAACAATGCCGCCGGTTGCGCGCCGATGACCGGGCGCAACTGCTGGCCCTGGCCAACGCCGGCAGCGGGCTGGACCGGCAAGCCGTGCTCACGGACCTGCTCGAGGTGGTCGAGCATTCCGTGGGGATCGAGCGTGACGGCCAGTTGCGCGCCTTCGCCCTGCTGCGCCCTTTCGGCCGTGGTCGCTGCCTCGGCCCGGTGATCGCCGAGAATGTCGAACAAGCCAGGCACTGCTCAGCGTGCTGCTGGCCCAAGTGCCGGACGCCTTCGTGCGCATCGACATTCCGGCGGACTGTGGCTTGGGTCAATGGCTGGAGCAGGCCGGCCTCAAGCAGGTCGACACCGTGGCGCAAATGGCCAAGGGCACTCCACCGCAAGCGAGCGCAAACGTGCGGCAATTCGCGGTGGTCACCCAAGCCATCGGCTGAGCGCCGCGCACTATCCAATCCCAATCACTGCTGGTTTTCATGGAGCGTCATTCGCATGTCCCACCCTACCCTTATGCTGTTGGCGCGCGCCGACGGCAGCCCTGTAGCCACGTCTTTCACAGCGGCGCCCTTGAGTGACGCCGACCCGTTCCGACACGGCCGCCAGATCGCCTACAGCGACGCCGACGGCGTGTCGGCAGGCATCGTGCAAATCGACGCCGCCTTATCGATCGATCAATTCCCCCACACCGAAGTCATGGTCGTGCACGCCGGACAGGTCGTGCTGCACAGTAACGGACAGACGCTGGAACTGGGCATCGGCGCCGCTGCCGTCATCGGCTGCGGCACGGTCTTGCAGGTGCAGGTTCAGCCCGGCACCCGCTGGGCCTTCTGTGCAGTCACCACTCCCGCTGCCAAGCCGGCACCCGGCCTGACCGCCCTCGACCCGCTGGCCCTGCTCTCGCCGTCGGCGGCCCCTGAGCCACAGATTCTGATCGGCCCCACCCCGCAATGCCGCTCACGCAATGCCTTCGAAGATGACGCGACCGGACTGCGCGTCGGCGTCTGGGACTCGACGCCCTACCAGCGCCACGGTCGGCCGCACAAACTCCATGAGTTGATGCACCTGATCGAAGGCAGCGTCATTTTGCAGGCCGCGGACGGAAGCAGCCTGATCGTCAACGCCGGCGACAGCGTGTTCGTGCCCCAGGGCGCGCCGTGCGCGTGGACCAATACCCGCTATGTGCGCAAATTCTACGCCGTGAAGTAATCCGCTCAGGGTCCTTCGCTGGACGCGCTGGTGATCGTTCAAACGCCGGACCGGGAGCACCCCGAACCTGATCCGTCAGTTGTTCAGCAGCGGTTGAGTCTTTTGCGGCGGCGCCACATTATCCAGCACCCGGTTCACCGCCAGTTCACCCAGCATGATGACCTGCTGGACCGCCAGCATCGTGTTGCGCTGGGTTCCGTCCACCAGCCCGGCCAGGTCGCTGACCATGGCATTGGCCGACGCCAGCAATTCGCAGACCTGGGCCAGCAACGTTTCGTTGTCGACTTCGGGGGCAACGATAAAAATCATCGCCGGTTTGCGTCGATTGCATACCTCTGCGGGAACGGTGGGTTTGAGGTAGTGGTCGAGTGCACGGTCGGCGGCCTGGTGAAACTTTTTCGAATCGCCTGAGACGTACGGGGAGGTACTGTGGACCGCAAATGGCTCATGGGTCTGGAGTGTGTCGTCGGGCATGGTGGCTCTCTGCTGAGTGATGAGAGCTACCACGCTAACCGCCGCACTTCCGACAGCCAACCCTAAAAATACGTCGGACATTTCCTGTGTTTTCAGCTTGTTTTAATCGGCTGTGGGAAGCCTGCAGCCGAAAACAAACGCATTTATTGGAGCTTGTTTACGCATCGGCAAAATGCCTTCGCGCAGCCTACAAAATTTTCAGTCGTTGCCTACAGTAGCGCCAGAATCCACCGACTTTCTCTGCGGGTTTTCACCCATTTTTTCAGCTTTCACAGGCTCCCTCTTGCGGCACCAGACGGATATCGACACGCCGATTGGCCGCGCGCCCGGCCTCGGTGTCATTGCCGGTGACCGGCTGGCTGGCTGCGAGTCCCTGGACCGCAAAACAACTGTCCGGGAGGTCGCCCATGCGTTGCATCCAGTCACGCACCGCAGAGGCCCTGGCGCGTGACAGCGCCAGGTTTTGTCCGGCATCCCCCGTGGCATCGGAATGCCCGGCGATGACGATCAGCCAGCCTGGCCGGGCCTTGATGTCGGCCAAGGCATTGATCAGCACTTTGGTCGAGCCGGATTTGAGTTCGGCGCTGGCGGCATCGAACAGCATCAGACTGTCCAGCTGCACGGGAGCGGCGGCCAAGCGATCGCTGTCCTGGCCTGCCGGCCAATGCTTCCACCCAAACCAGCCGGTCAAGGCGATGCCAATCGCCACGGCGAACAGCCACAGGGCCATTCGACGTCTGCTTGTGGCCGGGTCTGAAGTCCCCGCATCGGGCATGCGAGGCGGTGGCAGGATCACCACCGGCATCACGAATGACGGTTCAGGCACCCTTGCCGACAGCTGCACCGTTGCGTTCGGAGCCGTGCTTTGCTGCAAACGTTGCATCAGGCTATCGACCTGCTGACGCAGAGCCTGCAGCGTGACCATCGGCACTTGAACCTGAGCGTCCAGACGCTGGTTCAAACGGCTCAACTCGGTATCCAGCTGGACCAGTGCCGGCAAGCTTCGCTTATCCAGCGCCAGGCTGCGCAGCAAGGGCTGCAACTGGGCGAACAGCCAGCCCAGGCTATCCAGGCGCATCGATTCCACTGGCGGCCACACGTGCGGCCATTCGCCGCTCAGTGCCTCGATCAATGCCACCCCTTCCACCATGCCTGACAGGCCATGACGCTGGCTGCGCGCCAGCGCATAAGAGACCGCGGTTTGCAGATCCGCCCCGTTGCTCTGGAACAAGGCCAGGCACAACTGCTCGACCTTGCTCCAGTTCACGTCCGGACAGGCCGGATGGCTCAATTTGGCCAGTTCATCACGCAACGCCATGAACTCGCCCAAGCCGCGCGGATCACCACCCGTGCGGATACGCATTTCAAACAACGCCGTCATCCAGCTTCCCTTCCATTACAGGTTCGTGGCCGACAGATAGTTCTGCCGCTTCAAGTGACGCACCAGCACTCGGCCCTCGGCCGCCAGGGTGGTACCGAAGGTTACTCGCTGCCCCGCCTTGAGCTGCACGTCGAGGGCGTAGTCCAGATGCCCCGGTTGCACCTGCGGCAGCAGTTCGATATTCACCGCTGCCAGGCGCGGTTCGTACTTGAGCAAGGTATCGGCCATGCTTCTCATCAGGTCATGCGCCGTGCCAGGCAAGCCCTGGAGGATCAGGCCCATATCGGGCAGACCGTAATCCGGCAGATGACTGAGCGTGCCCGCCCGGCTGTTGAGGATGCGTTGCAGGTTGTCCAGTACCGACAGGGTGTGCTGGTCCGCTTCGCCGACGCGATACAGTTCCAGCTCGCCCTCGAAATTCTGCAGCAGCATCTCGTAGAGCGAAGGATTGAAGTCGGTCATCGATTAGTCCTTGGCCAGCGGTCGCAAGGTCAGCAGGTTGTCCGCCAGCTCGATGACCCGGGCCCGGTCCGGATCCAGGTCATCACGGGTCAACGTCAGGCGCCACGTCTCCAGCTGGCTGTCGGGTTGGCGAAACAACGCGACCACGGCGACGGAGCGCGCGTCAGTGTCCAGCGGTACGCTCAGTTGCGCCCCCTCTCCCGGCTTGACCACCACGGTCCGCTTGTCCAGCAGATTCGCGCTCAGCAGCCGGTCGTCCTGGCTCAGCAAACTGTCGTAGGTGGCCTTTTCCAGCACCTTGCTGTCGCTGAGTTGGTACACCCGAACCAGCGTGGCTACCGACAATGCATTCATGTCTGCCCCATCGGTGTTCATCGATGCCCGCCCACTGAAGTCCAGGTGCAAGGTTTTCACCTGCTTGTAGAAAATCGAACTGGCGGCGGATGCGGTGCTGTCCGTCACTGACTGGGTCACCCCACAACCGGCGAGCCATGCACCCAGCGCAACGACCATCGATGATTTAAAAACCGTACGCGACATGGTGTATCTCTCTGTCCTGGGGATTTTTCGAAAGGCCCTGGTATCGGCCCAGATTGAGGGTGATGGAGTCGTGCGCCCCGACTTGCCAGGCGTCACTGCCCAGGCCCAGCACAGCGGTCATGCCCAGCCGTACCGAGGCTCGCCCCAGCACGGGCGTCGGCAGGCTGCGTAGCGGCAGCGACAACTGCAGCTTCGCGGTGCACCGCCAGCCCAGGTACACACGCAGCAGCACCAGCAGGTCGTTGTGCAACGGCCCACCCGGCAGCCAGCCACGGGCCTCGTCTGCATCCTCGGTGAACAGCGCCAGGTGCAACTGGCTATTGGCGTCATGCCCGACACTGCCCAGGGGCGTGCCCTGGGACAGGCTTACCGGGCGATGGCGGCACAGACTCGCCGGATGCGCCAACGGGATTTTCTGCGGCCAATGGGGTGTCACCCGTGCCCGGGTCCCGGGGGCCAGCAGCTTGACCAGCGCGACAATGCCTTCGGCGTTGCGGGTGGGCAGGCGCATCACGCTGAGCAGCGCCAGGAAGCGTGATACCGGCGTGGCAATCTGCCGGGCGGTGCCGGGAATTCCCAGGCCGATCAACCCCAGCAGGCACTGCGAAGTCGCATCGGTGCCCCCCGCCTCGAACGTGGCCGGATAAGAGTACTTGCGCCAGATACGGTAGAACTGGGTGAAGATCCGGTGGTTGAATATATCGAGGAAGGCTTCCACCGCCTCATGCCCTTCCCGACGCTGGGCGATATCGTCGAGAAAAGCCGTCGGCATCGGCGAGTCGACCCCGTACAAGCCGAGCAGGCGTGCGCGCACCGTTGCCGGGCGCTGCGGATGATGGTCACTGGTTTCGATCGCCTTCAACTCCCCGGCAGGAAAGCCCATGCCTGGGTCCGGCCGAAAGCGTACCGGGTCATCCGCCGGATCCGCCGTGCTCCCCAATGGCGGATGATCCGGCAGGGCCTGTTCCAGCAACTGGCAGAAGCGATACAGATTGGCCTCGGCCACCCGCCCCTGCAGTACTTCCAGTAATCCACTGGCTTTCAGCCGGGAATACGCTGACTGTGGTTCTCGTTCCATCGCAGGCACTTTCCAGTAGGTTGCAGGATCAGCGTGAGCTGGTTGAACAAATGAATGTCGGCGTACAGGCTGAAGAAGCGATGGAGCATCTCGCCGAACAGGCTGATGTCGCCTTCACCGCAAAAGCCATTGGCGTCCAGGGTGACTTCGATATCCACACCGCGTAGCAGAAAGCCTTTTTCAAAACGCTGGATCAGGTGGTGACGCACCTCGACGATCGCCGCCAGCCGACGGCGGTTCAGCTCGCTGCCCGTCCAGTCGTACAGCGCCAGGGTGCCGCGCAATACTTCGGCGTTGTCGAGCATCGGCAGGAAGTTCGAGCCCAGGTGGCTGAGCACGCGCCAGTGAAAACGATCGCGGTTCGGCGGGTAGCACGGCAAGGTCGGCGCACACAGGTTGCGCACCCGCAAGCCGGTCCGGGTGGATTGCCCCAGGGTATCGAGCAGGGTGCTTTGCAGAGCCTTGCGCGGTAGCTGGCCGTGGGTACCGGTCAGGCGCAACGACAGGCTGGCGTCCGCGAGCAGCCGATCCTGGTCAAAGCCCTCGCCGCCCAGAATCAGCCAGGTGTCATGCAGGCCATTGGCGCCCCGTTTTAATCGCGTGTGGAAGTAATGTTCGGGCGCCTCGTCCCGCAGCATGCCGCCCTTGTGGCGAAAGCTGGTGAACGGCACATAGTCCAGGCGCTCGGTGCTCCTGGAAGAGGTGACCTGATCCACCGAGTAGATTTCGGTATGACCGTCCTGCAGACGCATGGGGCGAAGCAGGTAGTCGGTTTGCAAAGGCGCCAGGTCCAGCGGGTCGGACTCCAGGGTGAACAGATTGATCACCGGCACCGCATGCAGGCGAATGTGCTCGGCGCTGGGATTGAACGCTTGAGGCCATGGCTGGCCAAGCACCACCTCCAGTTCGAACCAGGGTGTGCCCTTGGCGATGTCCAACTGCTCCAGCCCGCAGAGGGTCACGAACATGAACTTCTCGCGGAAGGTGAAATACTCCAGCAGCAACTGATACCCGCTGAAGGCGCTGTCACCTTTGGGCCACAGACGGTCCTCATCGGCGAACCCCTTGGGTACAAAATGGCCTGCCAGCGACTGACGGTCCGTTTGTCCCGGCATTCGTACGTACATCGCCTGGGTGTTGAGGGTCAGTGCCTGGTGCAGCGCACTCGCCAAGGGCGCATCGGCATTCAAGTACAGCGGCAGGCGACTCAGGGCGATCTCGCCCCAATCGGCCATCGCGCCGCAGGCAAAGCGCAGCCGCAGCAATGAGCGTCCGTCGGGCTCATGTGCCAGGCGCACAGACTCCACGGCCAGCGGTTGCAGCATCAGGTCCTGGGTGGTGGTGTAGCGGCATTGGGTGCGTTGCGGGCCGATGGGCTGCGACAGCACTTCGAAGCCCGCGGCGATCCGTTCGCTGCGCTTCATCTCCTTGAGATCGGGCGCCAGCTCAACGATCGCCAGCGACGGAATGGTGCGCAGGTAATGCGGCCATAGCAGACTGACCAGGCCCTCGGTGAGTTCCGGCAAGTCATCGTCGAGCTTTTCGCGCAACCGGCCCATGAGAAAGGCAAAGCCTTCGAACAGGCGCTCGACGTAGGGGTCGTGTGCGCCCGCCTTGTCCAGGTTCAGTTGCGCCGCCCGGTCCGGAAACGCTTGCGCGAACTCTTTGCCAGCCTCGCGCAGATAACGCATCTCGGCGTCGAAATAACGCAGTGTCAGATTGTCCATGCTCAAAGAAACATCCTGATGAATGAGGTTAGCCGCAGAGCACTGCGGCACGTACCGGATCGATGGCCACCAGCGCCGCCAACAGCGCCTCCATGCGCCGGGCAAGGGTGGGTTTGTCGGCATCGTTGCGCTGTGCTTTCAAGCGCAACAATTTGAGCAGGCGTGCCTTGACCTCGAAGTTCAGCTCGGGCTCCCAATCGGCCAACACCTGGCGCTGGGCGGTGGCGTCCAGTTCCCCCAGCAGGTGGATAGCCAGATCGCTCTTGCCATGCTGCTCGGCCACCCGCGCCATCAGCAGGCGCAGCAACCAGCGCTGCCGTCCGGTCTGTATGCCGGGGCGCGCGGCCAGCCAGGCCAACGCCTGCTCGATGCCGTCGCTGTCGGCTTGAACCAGGGCCTCGGCTTCCAGTGACAGGATCTCGTGATCCGCGCCGGGCACTGCGGCGGTCGGTGCAGGTAGCCACTGCTGGGGACGATTGCCGCTGACCTGCCGGGCAATCCACTCCCGGGTGGTCTCATCGGCGAAGGGCGAGCCGTCGCTCCAGCACAAGGCTTCAACGCCCGGCAGTCGCTCGAGGAACATGCCCAGATCGCGCTTGGCCACATCGGCCCAGCTGTCCTGGGGTGCGGGTTGTTTGCTCAGCGCCTGACACGCATACCACTGCAGATCCAGCCAGAAATGATTCACGCCCTCGGCGTACATCCGCTCGACCTGATCCAGCAATTCACTCCAGCTCTGTTGCAGATACAAGCGCTTGAGTTGGGCTCGATATTCGCCACGAGGCGCAGTCAGGCGCGTTATGCCATTGATGTCCTGGGGCGGAGCCTGATGCACGGTGTCCCAGCGCAGGCTCTTCATCAGGCGGTGAGCCGCCAGCCAGCCCAAGGGCTGCTCGCGCAGATAACCGGCCAGGGCCCTGCCACTGTCCAACAGATCGCGCCCGGATTTGATCGTGGCCGCGTCGGACGCCGTCGTTTGCGCACTGGACTCATGACTGGCGCTGTTTTGCGGCACCAGTGCGTCCACCCCGCCGGACTGGCGCCAGCGCGCCGACAAGGCGCCATAGAGTGCGCCCAAGGCGGGCCGTTGCTCCGGCGGCCACGCCTCAAGCCCGCGCTCCAGCCAGGCCAGCGCTGCCACCGTGCGCTCAGTCTCGTCCTTGACCACTTCCGGAAACAGCGAAAGGCTGTCCAGCACTTTGCCGCTGGTCAGCCACTCCAATGCCATCTTGCGGCTGTTGGGACGCGCGGGCAGCACCTCGCCGGCAAAGCGCTCCACCAGGGCTGCCAGCAGGCCGAGACCGTCTGCCAACCCGCTCTCGCCGTCTTTGTGCAAGCGCGCCCACAAGTAGTAGGTGGCGACGCGCAGATCCTTGCAGCGTTGGGTGATGAGTTTCTCTGCCAGCTGCACCACCTGATCGACATCGGCGCCAGACAGCTTGTTGACCTCTTCACGCATGCGCTGGAAGTCATCGTCGTAGCCCGGATCCTCACCCGCGGGCAAGTCCGTGCTGATCGGTTGCAACCAGGCTTGCCAACGCTCGGCTTGCTGGTGGGCCAGGGAAAGGGCATCGCGTTCGCCCAGGCATCGGGCGATTAATGAACGCAGGCTCATTTGACCCTCCTCATCTGCGCATCGGCGACCGTCTCATCGCCCTCACTCAAAAAAATCTGCGCCGGCAACTTGAAGCTGCGCAGCTTGAACAGCGCCAGCGGCCCCGCGTCCAGCTCGGTGCGCAGGTGCCAGGTCAGGCCCAGGCCGTCGGGAGCCTTGAGCACGACGCGGTAGTGGCTGCCGCCATCGTCCAGCGGGGTGATCTGGGCTTGCTCCAGCAAGCGGATCAGGCCCCAGGTGCCCTGGAAGTCTCCGAACAGCCGTTCGTTGGCCTGCACGCTGGTCCAGGTCAGGCTGGTGCCCGGGTGGCTGCTGAAGCCGGGCCAGCTGAAGCGCTGCCAGCTTTCCTTCTGGTTGAAGTACTCGTGTTTCTCGCCATTGAGCACGAAGGTGGTTTGCACCACGTCGCGCACCGGTTTGCCGCGCAGTTCGAAACTCAGGCCCATGCCGCCGTCGGTGTAGAGCACGTCGGCCAGGTGGCTGAGCTGATTGATCGCCGTGAGGAACTGCGGGTTGAAACGCAAGCCCTGGCTGTGTCGGGAATCGGCCACCCAGCGGCTGCCTTCCTTGCGCAAGACGCCGCCCAGTTGCTGCTGCAGAAACTGGTCGATGCGCCCGGAATCGGCGCGGATCATCTGTCCCAGCATCGGCAAGGAGGCGTCACTGGCGGTGGCCGCAAAGGGGTAGCGGCCGGCGAAAGCGCCGTGCCAGTCGCTGACGATCGCGCGTTGCCACTGGCGGTTGAGCCCCGCCGCCGAGGGTTGCAGCACCCGTTGCCAGGCCTGGTCCAGCGGCTGCACCAACAGCGTCTCGCCGACCTGGCCCCACTCGGCGCCGAGGCTGGCGGCGAGCAGGCTGCCGTAGGATTGGGTGTCGGTGAGGTCGACGTTCTTGCCCTGGAACACGCTCTGCGCCAGGGCCTGGGTCATGGCCTGCGGGTCGGTGCGTTGTGCACTTGCTGCAGTTTCAGGCGCACCGGGTGACGCGGTTGAGGAAGGCCTGCAGGCTCAAGCGGTCGCTGTCGCCGCCGCCTTCCGCGTCCTTGCCCAGCAGGGCCAGCAACGGGCCGAAGGTGGCGTCCAGCGGGCCAGTCGGTCCCTGCAGCCGCTGGTCGATCGCCGGCACCGGGGCCTGGCCGACCAGCTTCTGCGCGGACTGCATCAGCGACTCGGCCAACGCCTGGCCGCGCACGCCGGCCTGGCCCTGGTAGGCCAGGGTGTTCATCAGCGCGATCAACGGCGACTGGCGCACGTCGCTCATCAGCGTCAACTGGTCGATCACCTCGCCCAGGCTATCGGCCGGCTGCCAACGCAGACGGTTGAGAAAATCCAGCCAGGCGCTGGCGTAGTCCTCGAAGTAGCGTTCTGTCAGGCGCGCCCGCAGCACATCCGGGGTCAGCTCGGCATCGATCTCGCCGGGGTGGTCGCTGAGCACCCAGTCGATTTCTTCGCGCCGCGCTTCGGCGACGGCCGCGATGGCCTGGCGCACCTGGCCTTCCCAGGCCTGGCGGGTGAACACGCCCGGCACGCTGGCCTTGCTGCTGAACAGCGCGCCGGCCTCGGTGTCGCCGACCATCTGCACCAGGCTCAAGTCCGGGGTGTGATTGGCCGCCGCGTCGAGCACCTGCTGGTACAGGCTGGTTTCGGCATTGCGCTGGCCCAACTGGCCAAGCAGCACTTGCCGGGCCTGGGCGACCAGCTTCGGGTCGGCCTGGATGCGCCACTCGGGGTGCGCCGCCAGGTGCTCGGCGTAGAACTGCCACAGGCTTGGTGACAGGCCTTGCCAGAGACCCGGCGATATTCCCGCGCGCACGGGTTCGGCGTCGATCAGCGTCTGGGTCAGGAAGGTCGTATCGGTTTTTTCCGGGTGCGCCAGCATCAGGTAGGCCTTGAGCTGGTCGTAGGCGGCCCGGGCCCGTTGGCCGCGTTCAGGGCTGCCCGGGGGCAGCTTGATCAGGGCGTTGAGTTTTGCCTTAAGGTTGGACGCGGCCGGGTCGCGCAGCAGGCGGGTGTTGGCCTCGACATAGCGTGGCCACAGGGCCTCGAGCAAGTTTTGGTTCTGGTTCAGGCCGAAGCGCTGGTACCAGGGGGCGCCGTGTTGGGCGCGGTAGTCCAGGCGTGCCAGTTCGCGCATCAGGTCGTTGAGGGCCAGCAGTTGAGCGTCGCCCTGCCCGGCTTGGTCCAGCGATGCCAGCGCGCTTTGCACCTGGGCGATCTGGGTGCGGTTGGTGGCGAAGGACAGTAGCAGGCCGGCGCCCCATACCAGCGCCAGGCCCATGACCACCGCCGAAACAATGCGCACGGGGTGTCGGCCCAAACGGCGACTGTGCACGGCCTTGTCGTCGAGCACGCCCTGCCAGGCCGGGTCGATGGGCCAATGGTGCGCAGGGTGATCCTCGTGTTCAGCCAATGGCAGGCTGAACCATAGCCCGCGCAACGGCAGACCCCGGGCGAACTCGCCGAACAAGGGCGCGAGCGCCTGACGCCAGCGGGCAATGCCCTCGACCTGCAGATCGTGCGACAGGCGCAGCAGGAAGTCGTGCTTCATGTCGGATTGCATTTGCGCCCAGCCTGATTGGCGCAAGGGCACGATCATGTTGTCCAGGCAGGTTTCCAGGGCCACGGCGGTGGCGCGTGCGGGCAGCAGGCAGCCGACTGCTTGAGACTCGCGAGCGGGCTGCGGCCACTCACTGGCGCAGACTTGCCACAGGTACAGCGGCAACTGCCACTGCAGGTGGCGGGCCAGGGTTTGCAGGTAGCGCACGCCGGCGCCCATTGCGGCGACGTCGCTGGACTGCTCTTTGTTCAGGGCCCAGATGACGCCGTCGAGTGCGCGCCAGCGGTTGAGGCTGCGGTACTGTGCAAAGGGTGCATCTTCCGCATTGCCTTGGACGCTGCCGCCCCAGATCAGGATGGTGTTCTGGCCTTCCATCCAGTTTTCTTGGGTCAGGCCCGGGGCGATGGCCTGGATCTGGTCGGGTTCGCCGACGACTAGCAGCAGGCGAATTTTACGACGCCAGAAGGGGCCGTGCTGATTGCGCAAATACGCTTGCACGAGGTCGGTCGGTTGCGTCCGAGTCTCAGTGGAGGCAGGTTGAGGAGGCTGGACAACATCATCCGCGTCGAGCCGGTTAAAAGCCGATTGCCCTAGCTGAAGTCCCAGCAGTCGATACCCAGCCAGAAGCCCCGCGACGACCAACGTCGCGGCCGATATCACCCAAAGCCAGATCGTCTGCCGGTCACTGCCGGCCGCAAGACCCAGCGACTCGGGATCATGCCAAACCAGCACGCTCAAGATCACACCGGTCAGCAACAGCAAGCCAACCAGCCCCCCCATTCCTACAGAGTGGCGAAACTGCATGCGAAATTCCTATTTAGAAAGTGCTGACACAGGCATCAAGACCGTGCCCCAGAGTCCGGCCGTGGCAGGGCCACCACCACTGAAGATGAATTGCGCTCCAGCACCGCGCTCAATCGTCTGCGTCGCGGCCGCGATGGCCAGCCAAGGGGATGCTTTCCCGGGATGCCCCAGCAACGCATCGAGGTTGCAAGGCGCCTGCTTGCCCAACAGGGGTTCTTTAGCCAACACGGTCGCGATGGCCGCATGACGTTGTGGGTCGATACCCACCCGCCAGGTCTTCTCGATTGACTTCGCTTCAAGCGGCACCCAATCGAGGGCTTGACGCGTGGCATAGAGCAGATCGGCGTCGGTAGGCTGGCGCTCCTGCTCAGGACGGTGCAAGTAGGCGACCGGCGCCAAGGTGGTTTGCGTCAGGCGATTGCCGAACAACACACCGACGGCGACTTCTGCCGTGCCCTCGGGCTGTTCCGGTGCAAGCTGCACGGCCAGCACCAGCAGCAAGGCCTGGTCACCGATGCGCTGGTCGAGCCATTGATCCAGCGCGGCCAACCCACTGCCCTCGACGGGTACTGTCGATTGACGGATGCCGGACTCGCACCATGCCTTTCGCCATGCGGCGCGCCACTGGTCCTCGGGTAACCTGCAGTCGACCTCCAGAATCAGAGCCAACGGCTTATCGTCAGACAATTGCGCCAGGATCGGCGCCAAGTCAGCCAGCCTCTGGCCTAATACACTCATCAGTAGCGCTTCCAGGTCTTCACCTGAGCCTTCGACAAAGCGGCTGTGACTTACCGGTGCATCGTCCATCCTCGACGGTTGCGTCTTCAGTGCCTCGGTGCCACTCAACAAAGCGTCGAGTTGGGCGGTTGGCTCGCCCGCAGAATCTAGCAGGGCGGTATGCAGACTCACGCCCAACACCTGCTGCGAGCGTCGACCCTGACGAATCTTGCGGATCATGGCTTTTTCACGGGCCTCATCCCAGCCGTCGGCAGCGGACTGTTCGCCGATGTGAAATAGAACTCGCCCGAAACCCAGCACACACCAGCCCAGAATTGGCAGGCCTAAGGCCAAACTCCAGAAATCAACAGGCTTTTGGCGCAAGGGTTCATCGCCTAGCAATAAAGTCCCTCCCACACCGAGCAATGAACACAGCAACAGCAAGATGAACCAAAGCCAGAAGCGAGGGCGGGCAGGACGTAGCGCGGGAGCAGGTACTTTATCCAGTCTGATGGGCATGACTAACTCGCCTTCGCTTCAATCGGGGAGAAAATCAATGCGCAGCCGCCGGATGCCATTGCAACAATTACCACAGCTAACGCTCTATCAATTTTGCTCGGGGTTCTCATAGGTGCTCCGTATTTGTACGTTCTATTGCTTATTTTTAACGCTGCGTTTTCTACCTCACAACCTGGAATTTCATTCGGGCTTGACAGAGCATTTCTTCTTCCGCATGAGCAAGAAGTGTCAACTCACAATTTTTTTTATAATATTCAGATTCTTCAGAGCCCTGGTCCAAGCTCTCAATGTACGACAGGATTTCCTCCCTTGTTTTTGTGGAAATTCTGTTCATTATTGAAAGTGAACTGTAGAAACCATCGCCGACTGCACCTGTTTCCAAGTATACCAACTCCGCAAATCTTGATGATGCCAAAGAAACAAGACAGCCTACTTTCTCAATTCCAGCCTCTTCACCGGGATATATAGATTTGTAAACATTATTACAGTGAGCATCTCTGTACTTAATCCACGCCCGCTCTCCTTCCAGAAGCAAGTCCTTATTAGGGAACTTAGAGCCCGACACCAATATTCGATATTGCTCATTTAGTTTTTTGTCAACTCGCTTATACGCTGAACTTGCGCATTCAAGAACATCCTTTGTGACCGGGCTATTCGGATTACAATCATTGCTAGCAACAACTAACGAAACCCAAAAAAAGCTAGGAAAAAACACCATCAATCCCAACAGTCGCATTTTAAACCCTTCTCAAAAAGTTTGGCCTCATCTTCTCGGCGGATTATCAACCCCCCGAGCCCCGCCCTACCTTCCCAAATTATTTATCTAGTCTGACGGGCATGACCAACTCACCCTCGCTTCAACCGGGTAGACATTCAATGCACAACCAATGGAGTCTGACGGAACAGTACCGCCGCGCCTCCATAAACATTTATTGACACTCAATGAAAACAACCCCCCAATGGCTTCATATATTAACGTCCATCGCAATAGTCGAGATCACTGCACCTCAACCATCCTTCAGTCGTAACTGCTCCAGAAAATCTGAACTCAACCCAATCTTCATCATCCTTAAAAAAATCGAGCAACGTAACCTCGTCTCCTTGAACCAAATACTTACTTGTTTTTTTGGACATCCCTGGCAAAGTAAAAATATCAGCACGCAGAGAAGAAATCTTGGTAATCAACGGCACTCTGCGCTCAAAATCAACATCATCGGACACTAACAATCTAGTGAACGAACCATCTGATTTATACACTTTTCGCTTAACCTCTCCACACCCAACACAACCATCTGAAATATAATGTTTTACTACGCCACCTTGAATGCGATAGATATTCTCTTTCCAGACTGCACCATCCCTATATGAGCTAACTACATAACCATGTCGAACCTTGAAATTACACAAAGCTCCATCACCGAAATCCAACTCAGCCAGGGTGCGATCAGCAGCCTTGTAATACAACACTTTTGAGCAAGCATTGACACCTCCTCCATCCAAACGAAAAACAACTTCTCCTACCCCATCTCCACTTAAATCCTCAATATAAACATCGCCATATACTCCTTCCACCTCCTTCATAAAATCATCAGGCAGTGATAATGGATACGACTCCCCTTTTATAGAAGCTGATACTGCAAGGGGTGTGAGACGATCGATCTGCAACGCAGGTATAGCTGACTCAGAATTAGCCCCAAATGAAGAAAAATACAAAGTCAACAGTAAGCCAACCGCCGACACTAGTTTCAATCCATTCATTTACTTAAGCCCCCACTCTTTTCGTATTGCCTCGTATATCTTCACTCTTTCATGCAGGCCATTGTCACCTCCATTTACCGCCAACGTCACGAGACGGACGTTGTCGGGCTCATTATTTATGAGAACATTTATATCACCTCGTGCATTATACTTCCTACTGACTGCCCCATTGCGCCGCCAATACCAACATGAAACATCTATAGCATTAAACATATTCTCTGCAATTAAATTTGGAGCGCGCACAAAATCAACCCCAGTATAATTTGAATAGGACTCATAGTTGTTTTTCCATGTAAGCTGAATCAGCCCCTTCCCTTTATATTTTGGACCATCACCGACTTCCGTATTCCCACTAGCTATAGCATTTATATGCATACCAGGATCGTACTGCTCCCCCGATGCGAACTCGACAGTCGTTTCAAAGGCCGCTGACTCATGAAAACACTGAGAAACAAAATGTGCTTGCTGGTGAGGAGTTGTTATTTGGTATCTCTCAAGAGCATCATTCAAGAGAGCAACAAAATCATACTTATCATACTTGTATATTTGCGGATATTTCACCGAAAAATCATCAAGAAAATTGCGTCCACCCCCTCGCCCGGTAAACCAATTACCAGATTTTCCTGTAACCTTTTCTAACAATTCAACAGTAATTCTTCGATTACTATCTTTGAACCACCCCTTTAACCCAATCGGATTAAAGTGAAAAACCTTCCCCCACGACGGCAACCCCACTTTCTCCGCCACCTCACCCCACCAACTCATTTGCTGGATCCGCTGCTTCTCCGCCAACCAGTTCAGATGCGGAGTCGAGCCGCTATGACCGAGCAATTCATCCAGCGCGTCCCACTTCTGCGTCTGGTGAAACCACTCGCTTTCCTTGCGGATGATCAACTGCGAGATCGCTTGCGCATGGGCCGGCAGGTGGAGGACCGCTTGCAGTTCTTCGGCGGTCATCTTGCCATCGCGGTTACGGTCGATGATCTCGTACAGCCGGCTTTTCATCGGCCCTTGGTCGTCTTTGTCAGCCAAGGGGCGAAAGCGCTCGCGTTGCTCTTCGGTGAAACCGTCGACGGCACTGAGAAAGGAGGCCATCAAGTGTTTGGGGGTGCTGTAGTCGAAAATAAGGTCATAGCCCTCCCACGACCAGGGACTGAGCCAAGGCGTGATGCCGACTTCTTCGCGCACCCAACCGTCGAGCAGGTGGTTGTCGGCGTCGTGGAGCAGCCCATCCAGGCGATACCAGTTGCTGGCTTTGCGGCTGTCGCTCGCGGCCACCTGGATTTTTCTGTCGGCCGGCAAAGCCTCCAGCACACTCTTGGGGACCAATAAGTCGGCAGCACTGATTGGGCTGTCGGCGCTCCATACCTTCAGTTGGGCTGCGGTGGCATTCTCTTGATGAGGCACCACAGCGGTGCCTTTAGCTAGCTTCAGCCAGGTTCTGTCCTTATCCGGTAGGCGCTGGGCCCAGTCGCGACTGTCCTTGATGAATAAATCGACGTCATCGTTACTGAACACTTCCAGGTGCAGCTTTTCCTCTGGCTGATCAGCGCCGCCGTCCTGGTACTCGCCGAGGTGACCGATCAACGCGCCGGCCTTGATGGGAACAGGCGTGTCGAGCACCACCACGCGATCTAACGCCAGCGGTTCCTGCGCACCTTCCAGCGAGTCGAAATGCACATACTGATTCACGCGTTCCAGCTTACGAAACTCGCCCTCACCGCTGACCGTGACTACCGTTCCCACCGGCAGTTTTAAAAGTTCCGGGTTATTAATGCTTGGATCAGCGCGAACATTGACCCACTCCTCCGACGACGTGATGCGGTATTCGTTGCCGGCAATCGGTTGCAGAAGGCTGGCAGCAAGGTAGCCAGCTATCGAGCCGTCGGCGTTGATCAGTTCGGCGGGGCCGAGGCTGTTCTCCAGCTTGCGATAGCTGCCCTCGCCGCTGACGGTCACCTCGGCGCCGCGTGGCAGGAGATCTATCACCTGGCCCGGCCAGACCTTGATGCGCACGTTCAGGCCACGCTCTTCAGGGTTTCCGGGGCGGATGTCGTTCACCGTCCGTTTAACGCGAAGGATCGGGCTCTCGGGCCAACACGCTGGACGAACGATGGCGGCGTCCTTCCGGTACACCGACCAATCCCGCAGGTGCATGTACAGGCTGTAGAAGATCAGGCTGCGCGGCGTGTCCGGGCTGCCTTCGATCTTCGGTGGCTGAAGCCGATGACGGACTAGCACGAAATTGCGCGAGAACGGCTTCTTTACGGTTTGTTTATTGACGAAATAGGTCGTGGTCGGCGCCTGCGTGTCGATGCGGTAGGCCACCACTTCACCGTCGGCCAGGCAGTGCACGCTGGATTGATCCAGGGGGCCGGCGGTGCCGCTGTCGAAGTGCACACCGCCGTGCCAGAGGCCGCTGCGTCCCAAGGGGAAATAGCCGGCTTTGGCCTTGGCCATGTGGGTCAGCTGTAACAGCGGGTTGCGTTTGTCCCCGAGCGGATCTTTGCACTTGAATGGATGGCTCCAGTTTTTCAGCGGTGGCAGAGTGTCGCTACTGGGTGCTGGAGACAATGGAACATTCCGAGTGTCAGGCGTCGGCAAGACCGGCGGTGACGGCCGATCCACCCGCGAGTCACTGCGAGTGTCGTGAAAACCAAAAAGTCGGGCAAGCAAGTTGGCCATGTCGAATGTCGCTCCTTGTTTTGCGAAAAAGGGATCAGCCGGAGAAATCCGTACGCCCCAGAGACGTGGAGTTATGCTCGGTTAATTGAGCCAGCGGCGGTATTTCCAGCGATTGCTTGGCTGCACCGCTGTAGGCGAAATGCGCCGACTTGACCCTGTAATCACCCGCCGTTCCCGACTCGATGCTGGAGGGGTCGAGGGTGATGTAGCTGCCACCGGCGTTGAGGGTGATTTTCTTCTTGGCGGTGATATGGATTTCGTCTTCGGTACTGGTGATTGCCAGGCCGTGACGGGCCATCAGTTCGAGCGTGTCGTTTTGCGCTTGCACGCTTACCGGCCCGTGGTTGGCGATCAGCTTGATGCCCAGTTTGCGCACGAACAGGCTGAGCCCCTGCCCCACGCCGATGAACAAGCGCTTGACCACGCTGAGGTCGGCTTCGCCCCCGGCGTTGAGCATCAGGTTGTTTTGCGCGGCCAGTTGCAGGTGCTTGCCGCTGGTGAGGGCGATGCCCTGGGGCGCGCGCTGAGCAGCAGCACGGACGACTTGAGTTGCTCCAGGTCTTGCTGGAGCAGGTTCAGTTGCGAGGTCACGTCGGCGGGATCTGCGTTGGCGGCCTGGGCATCGACGGAGAGCGATTGCAGTTGCTCGCCCGCCTGCTGCAGGCGGCCGGTTGCCGCGCTCATTTCCAGGACTTGCCCCTGCGCCAGGGCCTGCTCATCGGCACTGATAAACAACC
>NZ_MULM01000119.1:0-35301 GCF_002029345.1 Pseudomonas sp. VI4.1 | reverse complement strand
TGATCCCCGTTGTAGGAGCTGGGCTTGGCCAGCGAAGGCTCAGCCTCAAGCCTTGCAACGCCAATGCAGACGCCTTCGCCAGCAAGCCGGCTCCTACACAGGGGTTTGGCGTTAACCAACATTCACCTGTACGCAGGTGATCCCTGTAGGCGCTGGCTTGCCAGCGAAGGCGGCCTCAAGCCTTGCAGCGCCCATGAAGACGCCTTCGCCAGCAAGCCGGCGCCGACAAAAGCAGTCCCCCATTTGTTTGAAGCAGCAACAAAAACACGAGGATTTCCCCATGGCTAACATCGGATTTATCGGCACCGGCATCATGGGCCTGCCCATGGCGCAAAACCTGGTCAAGGCCGGCCACCAGCTGTTCCTTTCCAGCCACCACGGCACCCCGCCCACAGCACTCACCGACACCGGTGCCCAGGTGTTGGCGAACCCCTGTGAAGTGGCGCGACAAGCTGAGTTCATCATTGTCATGGTGCCGGACACGCCCTATGTCGAAGCGGTGCTGTTCGGCAAGGATGGCGTCGCTGAAGGCACCGGCCCGGACAACGTAGTGATCGACATGAGCTCGATTTCCCCGTCAGCCACCAAGGCATTCGCGGAAAAAATCGTCGCCACCGGCGCGCGTTACCTGGATGCACCGGTCTCCGGCGGCGAGGTCGGTGCGAAGGCTGGCACCCTGAGCATCATGGTCGGCGGCGATCAGGCCGTGTTCGACCGCGCCTTGCCGCTGCTGCAATGCATGGGCAAGAACATCACGCGGGTCGGTGGCAATGGCGACGGTCAGACCGCCAAAGTGGCGAACCAGATCATCGTCGCTGAACATCCAGGCGGTGGCCGAAGCCCTGTTGTTCGCTGCGAAAAACGGGGCCGACCCGGCCAAGGTCCGTGAGGCGCTGATGGGCGGTTTTGCGTCGTCGAAGATTCTCGAAGTCCATGGCGAACGCATGATCAAGGGCACATTCGATCCGGGGTTCCGCATCGCCCTGCACCAGAAGGACCTGAACCTGGCGCTGGAAGGCGCCCGCGAGTTGCACCTCAACCTGCCCAATACCGCCAACGCCCAGCAGGTGTTCAGCACGTGCGCGGCCCTGGGCGGCAGCCAATGGGACCACTCGGCCTTGATCAAGGGGCTGGAACACATGGCCGGTTTTTCCATCCGCGACGCCAAGGGCTGAAGCTTTCGACAGGCAAAAAAATCCCGCCGTACTGGCGGGATTTTCTTGTCGGGTCCGTTACTCCGGACGGCGCACGTATTGGCGATAGACCGGCTGCCAGAAATGCTGCTCGATGGCCGCCGACAAGGCCTGCTCGGACAACGGCGCGGCAACGCTGTCGCGCTGTGCCGCCATGCCGACCGCGAAGGCGATGCGCTTGCTCACCGCCTGGACTTCACGCAACGGCGGCAGCATCTGCCCGGCGCCGGCGCTCTCGGCCAACGCCTGGGCAGAGGCCATGAGCATGCCGTCAGTGATACGGGTGGCCTTGCTGGCAATCGCCCCCAGGCCGATGCCGGGGAAGATGTAGGAGTTGTTGCACTGGGCAATGGGATAGGTCTTGCCGGCCAGTTCGATCGGCAGAAACGGACTGCCGGTGGCCACCAGCGCCTGCCCGCCGGTCCATTGCAGGATGTCCTTGGGGTGCGCCTCGATCTGCGAGGTCGGGTTGGACAGCGGCATGATGATCGGTTGCGCACAATGCGCATGCATGGTCTCGACGATCTGCTGGGTAAACAGACCGGATTTGCCCGAAACACCGATCAACACCGTGGGTTTGGCGTTGCTCACCACTTCCTGCAGCGACGGCCAGTCGGCGCTGAAATCCCACTGCGCCAGCGACTCGCTGGTGTGTGCCAGGCGTTGCTGGAAATCGTAGAGATCGGGCTGGCGATCGGTCAGCAGCCCCTTGCTGTTAAGCAAGTACACCCGACTGCGAGCCTGGGCCTCGCTCAAGCCTTCCAGCTGCATGGCGGCGATGATCTGTTCGGCAATCCCGCAGCCGGCCGATCCGGCGCCGACAAACGCCACGGTCTGTTCGGACAGGCGCTGCCCCTTGACCTTGCACGCCGCGAGCAAGGTGCCCACGGTCACGGCGGCGGTGCCCTGGATGTCATCGTTGAAGCAGCACAGTTGATCGCGATAACGCGCCAGCAACGGCATGGCATTGGTCAGGGCAAAGTCTTCGAATTGCAGGATCGCTTCCGGCCAGCGGCGCTGGACACCTTCGACAAACGCTTGCAGGAACCGGTCATAGTCCGCCCCGCGAACGCGTTGTTCCCGACGGCCGAAGTACAGGGGGTCGGCCAGTAGCGCCGGATTGTTGGTGCCCACATCCAGCACCACCGGCAAGGTGTAGGCCGGGCTGATGCCGCCACAGGCCGTGTACAACGACAGCTTGCCGATGGGAATGCCCATGCCGCCGACACCCTGGTCACCAAGCCCTAGGATGCGCTCGCAATCACTGACGACGATGACCTTCACATGGTCCTTGGTCACATTGTTGAGGATCTCGTCGATGCGATCCTGATCGGCAATGCTGATGAACAACCCGCGATGGCTGCGGTAGATGCGGGAGAATTCCTGGCAGACCTTACCGACGGTGGGCGTGTAGATAATCGGCAGCATTTCGTCGAGATGGTCATCGACCACGCGATAGAACAGGGTCTCGTTGGAATCCTGGATCGAACGCAACAGGATGTGCTTGTCCAGGTCGGTGCCGCAGGCCTGGTACTGCTGGTAGGCCCGCGCGGCCTGCTGCTCGATGGTCTCGACCTGTTGCGGCAGCAACCCTCGCAGATGCAAGGCATCACGCTCTTGCTCGCTGAAAGCGGTGCCCTTGTTCAGCAGCGGCGTGCCCAACAAGGCAGGGCCGGCGAAAGGAACTTGTACGGCTCGATCGATAGGCTTACTCATCTCAACCTCCTGTGCTTTTGTATTTTGAATTCAATATACACAGATGAATTCGGATGCCAAGTACCGGGAGAACTGCGTGTCCATTTTGCGGCAATTTCTGGTCGCTCTTCCTGACCCTTCCAGTATCGGCTCAGCCGATTCAACCCTGCGATTTATCGATTTGTGCTGGGGTCCGCGGACCGCGAGCATGGGGTCACTTCAAACAACAAAAACAAAGGACCCACCATGACTGCCCGATTCCATAACCCCGTTGATACCCGTTTCGGCTGGGGCAGCCTGCAAGAACTCGCCTCTATCACCGAGCACCAGACCGTGGCCCTCGTGACCTTTCCCGAAGCGCGCGCACTGGGGTTGGTGGATCGCATCCAGGACCTGCTCGGCGACCGCCTGGTCTACGTGATCGAGGATGTCCAGCCTAACCCGGATGTGGCGCAACTGCGCGGTACCTATGAACGCTTCTGGCAAGAGGCCGGCGACTGCCACACGGTCATCGCCGTGGGCGGCGGCAGCGCCATCGATACTGCCAAGGCGTTGATCGTCGGCACCGAGTCGGGCCGCTTCGATGAATTGCTCGCGCTGCTGGCAACGGGCAAGCCCTTCATTCCGGCGCATAGCAAGGTACTGATCGCGGCCCCCACCACCGCGGGGACCGGCAGCGAAGTCACCCCTTGGGCCACGATCTGGGACTCCGCCAACCATAAGAAATACTCCCTGCACCTGGACTGCACCTGGCCCAAGGTGGCCATCGTCGACCCTGAACTGATGCTGACGGTGCCGGGCGGCGTCACCGTTTCCACCGGCCTGGATGCCCTGTCCCATGCCCTGGAGTCGGTGTGGAACATCAATGCCAATCCAGTCTCGGACACCTTCGCCGTCTCCGCCATTGCCGACATCCTGGAATGCCTGCCGCTGCTGCGCCAGGACCTGTCCAGCAAGGAACTGCGCTCGCGCATGGCATTGGCCGCGCTCAAGGCCGGGCTGGCGTTCTCCAATACCAAGACCGCACTGGCCCATTCCATCTCCTATGAAATGACCCTGCACTACGGCCTGCCCCATGGCATCGCCTGCTCCTTCACCTTGCCGCTGGTACTGGGCCTTGCCTGGGGCCATGACCAGGCACGGGACCGGACGCTGCAAAGCATCTTCGGCCATGACCTGCCCAAAGCCCAGGCCCGGTTGCGCGACTTTTTGCACAGCCTGGACGTGAAGACCGAATTCGCCGACTACGGCGTCACGGCCAAGGAAGCCGAAGCGATGATCGGTTTCGCCCTGCAAGGCGCACGGGGCAAGAACTTCATCGGCTCACAAGCCGCCTGACGCCTGCCCGAACCCAGCACTGCCGGCGGCGTGACGGGCCGCGGCGATTGCCTGCTGCACCCACATAAGCGTGCACCCTCCGACGCCCATCGGAGGGACCGAAAAATAATAAGGAAAAGATCATGAATCGTGCCCAAACCATGCCCGGTCTCGCAGTCTCCACCTCCTCGTTTCGCGTCGCCCAGTGGCGCATGCTGCTGGCAGCCATGTTCTGTTATCTGTTTTTCTACACCGGTCGGCAGACGTTCGGTTTCGCCATCCCGGGCATCCAGGCAGAGTTTGGCCTGAGCAAGGAAACCCTCGGCTGGATCTCGGCCGCCATGCTGTGGGCCTACGCCATCGGCCAGGCCATCAACGGCAACCTCGCCGACAAGTTCGGCGGCCGTCGCATCATGACCCTCGGCGCCGTGCTGTCCTGCGCCGCCAACTGGATGACCAGCTTCGCCAGCGGTTTGGCCAGCCTGATCCTGCCGTGGGGCATCAACGGATACTTCCAGGCCCTGGGTTGGGCGCCAGGCAGCCGACTGATCTCCAACTGGTGGAGCGCCGGCGAGCGCGGCAAGGTCTATGGCTTTTATGTGTTCGCCGCCGGTTGCGCCTCTGTCCTGTCCTACGTGACCTCGATCGTGGTGCTGGAGGTGCTGCAACTGGAGTGGCGCTGGATCTTCCGTTTGCCGGTGCTGCTGATGTTGGCGGGCGGCATCATTTTCTACCTGGTGGCCCGTGAACGCCCACAGGACTTGGGCTTCGAACCGCTCGCCGATACGGGCGTGGCCAACGCCGACGACAAAGCGCACGAAGTGGCACAGGGTGAAGTCGAGACCTCCGCGCAACGCTACAAGGCCGTCCTGAAGAACTTCCGCCTGATCATCGCCGCGGTGTCCCTGGGATTCCAGAACGCGGCGCGTTATGGCTTGATCGTCTGGGTGCCGGTGCACTTTCTGGGGGCCGACTGGAAAAGCGGCGACAGCATGCTCGATCCGAAATGGATCACCGTCGCCCTGCCAGTCGGCATGGCCATCGGCGCCCTCAGCAACGGCTGGATCTCGGACAAGCTGTTCGGCTCCAAACGCTACCTGGCGATCATGCTCTACATGGTCCTCGGTGCCGGCACCAGCCTGTGGATGTGGACCCTTGCGCCTCACAGCGCGACTGGCCTGGTGGCGTTGTTCCTGTGCGGTTTCTTCGTCTACGGCCCCGCCTCCAGCTTCTGGGCGCTGTGCCCGGACCTGGTCGGCGCCAAGCGCGCCGGCACCGCGACCGGGGTGATGAATTTCTCCTCCTACCTGTTCGCCGGCCTGGCGGAACCGCTGATCGGCAGTATGCTCGACACTACCGGCAATACCTCGCTGATCTTCATCGTGGTCACCACAGCGTGCCTGTGCAGCGCGACGGTGGCGCTGTTCATCAGGCGCTGATGGCTCGACAAACGACGGCTCAGGCACAAGAACAGGATCTTTTATGTACCAGTACCACAAGTGGCTGCGGTCCTTTCATGCGGTGGCGAAGACGGGCAGTTTCACCCTCGCCGCCGAGTACCTGAGCATCGGGCAGCCGACCGTCAGTGAGCAGGTCAACGCCCTGGAGAAGAAGTTCTCGGTGGAACTCTTCCACCGCCGCGGCCGCTTCATCGAGATGAGTTCGGCAGGACACAAGCTGTATGCGATCACCCAGGGCCTGTTCGGCCAAGAGGACGAAGCCGTGCAACTTCTGCAAAGTTTCAAGCAACGCAAGACCGGCATGCTGCGATTGGGCGCGGTGTCTCCGCCCATCGCGATGAACCTCACGTACGAGCTGATGCAGCGCCATCCGGACATCGAACTGGAAACCTCGTTTTCGCCGGAAAAAGAGACCCTGGACCGGCTGTTCAACTTCGACATCGACGTGGCGATCCTGGCCCTCTCCGAATTCGACCAGCGCTTCGATACCCAACTTTACCGGCGCTATCCGATCATTGCCGTGGTGCGCGACGACCATCCCTGGGCCCGGCAGAAAGAGGTGCACGTGGAGCAGATCAGCGACGAAAAATGGGTCATGCGCGAGAAAAGCTCACGCACCCGCCAACTGGTGGAAGAGAGCTGCAAGCGCCTCGATGTCGACCTGAACTGCGTCATGCAGTTGAACAGTCGTGAAGCCATCGTGCATGCCATCGCCAAGGGCATCGGCATCGGTTTCGTCTCGGCCGTCGAGTACGCGGAAACCCCGGGCACCAAGCCGATCACCTTCGTCAACCATCCGTTTTCGATCGATTACCACCTGTGCTGCCTGGGTATTCGCAGGAACCGGCCGATGATCGCGGAGTTGTTCGACTCAAGCCCGATACCGGCCACCTGATTGCGTAACGCGTTCGACCCTCAATAGGCTGACCTCCTGGAGACACGAAGGACGGCCTGCCCTTAGCCAAAAAAAATGGAGATTCATCATGCAGTATCAACAACCCACCCATCTGCAAGCCGTGGTCCTGGACTGGGCCGGCACCGTCGTCGATTTCGGCTCCTTCGCCCCCACCCAAATTTTCGTCGAGGCCTTCGCCGAGTTCGGCGTTGCCGTTTCGCTGGAGGAAGCCCGGGGCCCCATGGGCATGGGCAAGTGGGACCATATCCGCACGTTATGCAACCAGCCACAGATCGCCGAACGCTACCGTGCGGCCTTTGACCGCCTGCCGACCGATGACGATGTCACCGCGCTCTACGAGCGTTTCATGCCCCTGCAGATCGAGAAGATCGCCCTGCACTCGGCGCTGATTCCCGGCGCCCTGGACGCCATCGCGGCCTTGCGCGACAAAGGCCTGAAAATCGGTTCCTGCTCGGGTTACCCGGCCGTGGTCATGGCAAAAGTGGTCGAGCTGGCGCGCCGCAATGGCTACGTCGCCGACCACGTGGTCGCCACCGACGAAGTGCCCAATGGTCGCCCCTACCCGGCCCAGGCCTTGGCCAACGTGATTGCTGGGCATCAGCGACGTTGCCGCGTGTGTGAAGGTCGACGACACCTGGCCAGGCATTCTCGAAGGCCGCAGCGCCGGGATGTGGACGGTCGCACTGACCTGCTCCGGCAACGCGCTGGGCTTGACCTACGAGCAGTTCAAGGCCCTGTCTGCCGACAAGCTGGCCGCAGAACGGGCGCGCATCATCAAGATGTTCGAAGCCTCGCGCCCGCACTACCTGATCGACACCATCGTCGAGTTGCCGGCCGTGATCGAAGACATCAACGCCCGCCTGGCGCGCGGAGAAACCCCACAGGGTTCCTGACCGCAATACCCCCCGGTTATCGGGGTTGGACATAACTTTATGTCCAACAAGATCCCTGTAGGAGCAAGCTTGCTCGCGATGGACGTGAACGATGACGCTTGCTACCTGAATCCCCGCGGCGCCCTCCGGTTTTTCGCGAGCAAGCTCGCTCCTACAGGACCACGAAACTCAGTAGCCGCGCACCAACATCGCCTCCAGCGCCCCCTCCAACACCGACAACCCAATCTCCGGCCCATCACCGCAACGCGCAGTCCGGCGAGCACAATCGATAACCACCCTCACCCCTGTCCCCATCCGATCCCCTGGATACTTGCGCAGCATGACCTCAAGCGACGTCGCGCTCAGCCAGGTGTCACGATCCAATGACCAGCGACGATCTGCAAATTTGAACAGGCAGGTATCCTGCTCGGTATCAATGATGTGCGGCAAATACACCCAGTGACTATTGCCTGCCTCCCAAACCGCTGCCTCAACACGATAACGCCCCCCGGGAGACAGCGACAAAATTTCAATTTCATCCATAAACAATCCTCAAACACGGTCCGCTGCAGGAGCAAGCTTGCTCGCGATGGACGTCAACGATAACGCGTACTGTCTGGATGTACCCGGCGCCTGTTAGTTTTTCGCGAGCAAGCTCGCTCCTACAACGAAAAAAGGCGACGCAACGAAAAAAGGCGACGGATTTATTTTTCCATTGGAATCTGGAAATTCGACAGGCAGCAATCGGCAAAAAGCAGTCGTTTGGCGCCGGACGCTGTCTTAGCAGCGAGTAGGCCAAGGGGGAAACCATGACAACGCACACATTAACCATTGAAGACTTGCAGTTGAACGTTTCAATCCGCGGCCAAGGCTCACCGCTGCTCTTGCTCAACGGCCTGGGTGGTTTGATCCGTACCTTCGATCCGCTGCGCGATGAACTGGTGGACTACAGGACCATCACGCTGGACGTGCCCGGGGTTGGAAAATCGCAAACGCCCCGCTGGCCGATGCGTCTGCCGCGCCATGCCGACCTGATCGCTAAGATGCTCAAGCAATTGGGAATCGACCAGATCGATGTGTTCGGCCTCAGTTGGGGCGGGGCGTTGGCGCAAGAATTCGCCCTGCGTCATCCGAGCATGGTGCGCCGGCTGATTCTCGCGGCGACCTCGGCCGGCCCGGCGATGCTGGTGAAGCCCGCCGACATCCTGGATTTTTTTGCCCGGAGCAAAAGCGCCAGACTGCACAAGCAGGAAGGCTCGCGCAACTCGATACAGACGCTGCTGCGCTTCGGTAGGGTGAACGGCATGCTCACGGTCAACCCGCTAACCTATTACCACCAGCTCACCGCCTTGGTCGGCTGGACCAGCCTGCTGCGGCTGTTCCGTCTGCGCCAGCGCACGCTGATCCTCGCCGGCGATCGCGACACCCTGGTGAGGTTGTACAACGCGCACGTCCTGCGCCGCGCCATTCGCCGTGCCGAACTGCACGTCCTGCAGGGCGAGGGGCATTTTTTCGTGGTGACCAGCCCCAGGCGAACCGCCGAAGCGATACGCGAATTCCTCTGCAGTAGCACGGCGGTGAAGAGCCCGCGCCGAACAGCCTGAGGAAGCTAGGGCGTAAAGCCCTAGCAGACAGCAGATGTCACTTTTTCTTTTTCGCCGGCTTTTCTGCCTTCTCTGACTTCTTGGCCTTTTCTGGCTTGCTATCAGCTTTTTTTGCAGATTTCTTTGGTTCGGCATCTTTTTTCTTGTCTTTCTTTTCGGAAGATTTCGAAAGAGCCGAGGCCGCAGCTGATTTCTTTGCCGCTGATGACTTTTTGTCTTTCAAGTCCTTGCTGGATTTCGAAGCGTCACCTTTGCTTTTCTTCTCGTCTTTAGCCACGTTGCCCACCTCTCGGAGTATGCCGGTATTGGCAAATTGCCTGTGGGATTATCCACAGGATGATCATTAGGCGAGCGCGTCTAAAAGCGGTTCAAATTTTTTGAAGCGTCGAGATTGGCTTTGGGTGATGCCCGATAGGCACCGGGGGCTGGACGGCTTGAATAGGTCATCAGCTACGGCTCGGGATCGCGAGCTCCGTAATTTCCTTCAGTAGCTCTGGCTGCCCATACCAAGACTCTGGCTTGGTGGTCGAGCATGACCCTTGATTTCGGGCACACTTGCAGGATCATTCAGGGAATCACTAAAAGGAATTACGATGCGATCGTTCAGCCGCAAGCTAGTCATGCTGTGTTTGGCCTTCTCGGTTCAAGGCGTTGCAGCGGTTCAGGCAGCAACGGAGCCGCCGACCAGTGAGGCAAGTACTCCCCAGAGGATTTCCGTGCTCGCGGGCAAACTGACTTACACATTGCCGCAAGGTTACGTCGAGCGCGATTTGCCTGAGCTTGACGCGCAGGCCAGAGCCAGAGGCATGACGGGCACGATGTACGTCAACGCCGCGCAAAAACGCATGGTGGTGGTGACCGAGACCCCGGTGCCGGAAGGATCGTTTGAGGGGGATAACGATGAGGAGTTTCTGCTGGGATTGGCAAACGGCACCATCAGCAAGCATGAAAGCGGCTACCAGGACTTCAGGATTCTGCGTGAGAAAGAGGTGGTCAAGAACAACGGTCTTGGCATTCTCGAGATTGATGCCTACGGCACACTGGGCAACGATCAGCTTCTCAACACCACGCTATTGGCGGCCTCTGGAAGGACGGCCGCTTATATTCACTTGATCTCACCGCGCGACACTCGCAAGACCCATATTGCATTGATCAAGGCGATCATTGGTGAATGACCGGACCCGTCGCTCTTGCCCACTCGTTAACCCTCACGACGCAACAATATGGGATGGCTGAAAGGGGAGCGTTGTCGGAGACCACCTGCTTTTCCGACGCACAACCTGTCCTTTAGGAATTACTCGTTAATCTTTCACCCATTGCAGCCGATGCCCCTAACTTAGGGCATAGGAGCAATACAGATGAGAAACAACCAACCGGTTACGCAGCGCGAGGTTGCCCTTGGACCTCAACAAAAACTCATCTCGACAACGGATGCACGAGGCGTCATCACGTATTGCAATGACGCCTTCGTTGATATCAGCGGTTTCAACAAGTCCGACCTGATCGGCGCGCCTCAAAACATCGTTCGTCACCCCGACGTCCCCTCCGCGATCTTTGCCCATATGTGGGGCGCGCTCAAGCTTGGCAAGCCGTGGATGGGCATCGTCAAGAACCGCGCCAAAAACGGCGACCACTACTGGGTCAACGCCTACGTCACGCCGATTTTCGATGGTCGTGAGGTGGTTGGCTATGAATCGGTCAGGGTCAAGCCGACGGCCGAGCAGATCCGCCGCGCCGAAGCCCTCTATAAACGCATCAGTCTTGGAAAATCAGCCGTCCCGGGCAGCGATCAATGGCAACCTGCCCTACTCGCCTGGTTGCCTGTTGTGACGGTCGGATTGGCGGGAACGCTGGGCGGCATGTTCCTCAGCGCGCCTGTGGCTTTCATTCTGGCTGTCGGGGTTTCGATTCCCATCGGGTTGCTTGCGGCCCGCAGGCAAAACCGAGGGGCGCTGCATCTGCTGGAATTGGCTGAGGCCTCTACCTCCGATTCGTTGCTGGCCAAAATGTACAGCGATGAACGCGGTTCTCAGGCGCGCCTTGAAACGGCGTTTGTCAGTCAAGCGTCTCGGCTCAAGACCTGCCTCACTCGGCTGCAAGACACGGCAGAGCAACTGACCAGTCTGGCTGGCAGATCCGATGGCCTCGCCGCCGATAGCTCCCGTGGACTGGACCGCCAACGGGTCGAGACCGAGCAGGTGTCGGCCGCAGTCAATCAAATGGCGGCCACCACGCAGGAGGTTGCCAGCCACGTCCAGCGCACTGCCGACGCCACTCAAGAAGCCAATGTGCTGACCGGACGTGGACGCGAGGTGGCGCGGGACACTCGAGAAGCCATTCAGCGCCTCTCCGTCGTGGTGGGCGAGACAGGGCTGACGGTGGCGCAGCTGGCCAAGGACAGCAATGAAATCGGGACGGTGGTGGATGTCATCAAAGGCATTGCCGATCAAACCAACCTGCTCGCGCTGAACGCCGCCATCGAAGCCGCGCGCGCGGGCGACATGGGTCGAGGCTTCGCGGTCGTCGCTGATGAAGTGCGTCAGCTGGCACAGCGCACGACTCAGTCCACGATCCAGATCCATAACCTGATATCCAAGTTGCAGGTCTCATCCAGCAACGCGGTTAAAACCATGGAAAGCGGCCATCGACAGGCTGAAGAAGGCGTGGCGTGGGTGCTTGAGGCAGATAAGGCATTAGTCGGCATCAGTGAGGCCGTCGCGAACATCACGGACATGACCACCCAGATTGCCGCTGCGACCGAAGAGCAAACCGCCGTGGCTGAGGAAATCAGCCGCAATATCACGACCATTGCCAATCTGGCGGACCAGACATCTGAACAAGCCAGGCATTCGGCAGAGCTGAGCAAGGAATTGACCCAGACCGCTAAAACCCAGTATTCATTGGTCGAGCGGTTTAACCGATAACCCATCAATTTTCTTGAAAAAAGCCCGCTCCTGCGGGCTTTAAGTTTTGGGCAAATCGATACCAAGCCCCAATCCCCCGGACTGCGGTTAAAATACCCGAGGCTCACTTCCCAGAGGATGACAAGACATGCCCCCGCACGACACCTCCCTGCAAGACAGCGCCGCGCCGGAAGGCGTGTGTTACGGCTGCGGCAGCAGCAACCCGCACGGGCTGCACATCAAGAGCTTCTGGCATGAGGACGGCGTGCACGTCATGGCCGAGCATGTGCCCGAAGCCAAGTACTGCGGCTGGCCGGACCTGGTCTACGGCGGGTTCATCGCAATGCTGGTCGACTGCCACTCGAACTGGACGGCGATGGCCTATCACTACCGGCAGGAACAGCGCGCGGCCGACAGCCTTCCGCGCATCAACTGCGTCACCGGCAACCTTGGCATCAAGTTCATCAAGCCGACTCCCATGGGCGTGCCGCTGACGTTGCGGGCGAAGGTCGAGGGTGAAGTCGGACGCAAGACCCGGGTGATCTGCGAGGTGTATGCGGGGGACCTGCTGACCGCGGTTGGCGACTCGGTTTTCGTTCGGGTCGATACCGGGCAGTTGGCCGATGCGGCTCACGGGCGCTAGCCGGCTATAACGACTCGGCTTTGTCCATGAACAGTCCTCGAACGCGGCTTCAGGGCCGAACCTGTGCAAACCTCTATGGCCTGGTCGAGCGCTTTATCAGTGCCAAAATGCTCGATCAAAGGCGCGCCCACGTATTCGACGATTCGCTGGGCAGTGAGCTACTTGTCCACACTCGTCTTGATCGCTCGCGTTTGCCGCCCTGAGCTTACTCTTGCCTGACAATATCGACCGGCAATCGTTGCTCTGTTCTCAAGCCAGTGCGTGGTGTTCCTGTCCTCGGGCCAACCCACTACCGGCCCGTAGTCCGTGGCGACTCCATTTCGATGATCAGTGATCGTGCCTTGCAGTATGTAGACGGTACCGGGCCTGTCTATATGGTTGTGAATCGGCCCGAAGACGCCTCCAGGCTCGATGGTCACCCTGCGCATTCTAAGTTGGCGCCCTGCCATGCCTTCGATCTCGGGACCAAGGTCAATCGTTGCAAGTAACTTGACTGCAACACCTTTGGTTTCGGGTGCGACCGGTTCGTTGCTCATGGTGCTCTCCTCTGCGTACGTATAGGGCCTGAGTAGAAGTAGACCCCCTAAACGGTCTGAGCAGTCGAGAGGCGACCAAGGGACACCGAGTTCCTAGCTCTTCATCGCTTCCTTCAGTGCGATAGAAAGGAACTCCCGGAGTGCCGAAACATTGCTCTGCAATGCTGGCTTGGTCCTCCACACCAGGCCTACATCCATTGACGGGATCTTGTCAGCAAGCACCCGCCGAACTATCCGCTGTCCTTCCAGCGACCAAGGGCGATAGACCAGATCAGACAGGATTGCTACGCCACGCCCAGCCGCGACCAAACTGCGCACGGCCTCTATTGAACAACTCTGGAGTCTGACTTTAGGAGCCAGCCCGTACTGATCCCAGTATTTCCTGACAGTATCGATGTGCTCGTCCATATCCAGCAAGATGTAGTCATGCAGGGCCACATCGGCTAGCCCCACCCTATCTGCCAGCATGAGCGGATGCTCCGGATGTCCCCAAAGTTGCCTCGAGGACTTAAGCAGTGTTTCGCAAGCAACATGGCCTCGCTCGGGCAGGTTCGAGGCTAACAGGAGGGCTAAATCCAGGTCGCCATCCAGTACGAGGCGCTCGATATCTTGCCGCTGATGCTCTACCACCCTCAAATCCAGGTTCGGGAACTTCTGCTCGATGATCGGTAGAAGCGAAGGAAGCACATACGCCGTGATTGTCTCAGTGACACCGATACGCACTGTACCGGTGATAAGTACTGGTTCGACTGAAGCAGCAGCTACCGCGTCCTTCACGGCGGCCTCAATGAGCTGCGCATGCCGTAAAAATCTAATGCCAGCCTCGGTCAGACGTACTCCGCTCGAGTGACGGGAAAACAGGGATGCCCCCACTACCTCTTCAAGGCCTTTGAGCGAAGCGGTAATTGATGATTGCGTCACATGACAGCGTTGGGCAGCTCTGGAGATCTGTCCCGTGTCCGCGATCGCCACAAAATACTGGAGTTGCTTAAGGGTAGGAAGCATCGTTTTTTCCAATATCGCATTACAAAAAAAAAGAATTATAAATACACAATAATGCTCGCTAGCATCGAGCCATAACAACACTGTGACAAGATGCTGAGTAACTAAACATGAGCATTATCGAGAAAGCAGGCTATTGCACACTGTGCCGCTCCCGCTGCGGCACCATCAACGTGGTAGCGAATGACACGCTGCTGGAGGTTCGTCCGAACCCCTCCCATCCCACCGGGAAAGCGATATGCCTGAAAGGAAAGTCAGCCCCTGAATTGCTTCATAGTGCTGATCGCATTTTGTTTCCAATGCGCAGGACCAATCCCAAGCACCATCCGGATCCAGGTTGGAAAAGAATTACTTGGGAAGAAGCACTCTCAGAAGTCGCCAATCGCCTCCAACATGCGAAGCGAAATGAGGGAGCCGAATCGGTCGCTTTCGCAGTCACCACACCCAGTGGGACTCCCTTGAGCGACAGCATTGACTGGATTGAACGTTTCATCCGCTTGTTTGGCAGTCCTAATACTTGCTACGCCACTGAGATCTGCAATTGGCACAAAGATCACGCTCACGCTTTCACATTTGGCTGTGGCATGCCCACTGCCGACTATCGTCGCGCTGAGCTGATTCTGCTCTGGGGACACAATCCAACCAATACCTGGCTTGCCCAAGCTGAAGCGATCGGGGCTGGCAGAAATGCCGGCGCCAAGTTAATCGTGGTCGATCCCCGAGCAACACCATTGGCAAGCCAGGCAGATCAGTGGCTGCGCGTTGCACCCGGCACGGACTTAACTCTGGCGATGGGACTTGCCAATCTGCTAATTGAATCCAAAGCATTCGACCTGGACTTCGTTTGTCGCTGGACCAATGGACCGCTTCTTGTCCGTGCCGACAATGGCCATTTTCTCCGAGGCCGCGATATCGGGTGGGCAGATGAAGATGCATTCGTAGTCTGGGACACCCTTACAGAAGCACCAACAGAATCGCGCACATTGCATAGCGAAGACTTTGCTCACTTGGCGCTACTCGGAACCTTCCAAGTCCAAATCGTAGGGCAGAATTCCCCACGCTTAGTGAACTGTCGGCCCGCATTTGAGCTGTATGCACTCGAGTGTGCGCATTACTCTGTTGAGCGAACCTCAGCTATTACCCAGATTCCAGAAGCCGACATACGCAATGCCGCGCGTCTCATCGGATCCGCAAGCCCGATTGCCTTTCATGCCTGGTCAGGCGTAGGTCAGCACGACAATGCGACTCAAACCGATCGCGCAATGGCATGTCTCTATGCCCTGACAGGTAGCTTCGACAAGATCGGCGGCAATCGGGTGTACCAAAAGCCACCGCACAATGCCGTTGTTTCGTTTGACCTCCTCTCAGACGAGCAGCGGCAGAAGGCATTGGGTTTTGCTGACCGGCCGCTGGGGCCCCCTTCTCAGGGCTGGATTACAGCACGTGATCTCTACAATGCCATCCTCACCGAGCAGCCTTATGCGATCCGCACGCTGATGGCTTTCGGCACCAACTTGTTGTTGTCGCAACCGGAAGTTGATAAAGGTGCCAACGCACTTGGCGCACTTGACTTCTATGTGCATTGCGACCTTTTTGAATCACCAAGTGCCCGTTACGCGGACATCTTGCTCCCCGTAAATACACCTTGGGAGCGGGAAGGGTTGCGTATCGGTTTCGAGATATCGGCGCAGGCCGAGCAGCTCGTTCAACTTCGCCAACGGATGGTTTCTTCCCGTGGCGAATCGCGGTCGGACAACGAAATCGTGTTTGATCTGGCGGTCAGGCTGGGGATGAGCGACCAGTTCTTCGGTGGCAGTCTCGAAGCGGGTTGGGACCATATGCTTAGCCCATCCGGTCTGAGCGTGGAAATTCTGCGTAACCTTCCGGAAGGCGTTCAAGTACCTATTGTGGACGTTGCAAGAAAGTACTCTACGCGTCCTCGGCATAGCGCATTCAACACGCCTACCGGGTTGGTGGAGCTTTACTCGGAGCGCTTGCTGAATCATGGCTATCCCCCTTTGCCCTGCTCTAAATCACCCCAAGACGGTGGTGGCACGGTACAGGGCGGCGCCTTCCCCTTAGTGTTGACTTCTGTCAAGAGCGGCTACTTTTGCCATAGCCAACATCGCAGTCTCGCATCCCTCAGACGCAAAGCGATTCGGCCAGAACTGGAACTGTCCTCGGAGTTGGCCGCTGCCCGCGGAATCAAGCAGGGCGATCCCGTCAGAGTCACAACCGCAGTCGGTAATGCACTGTTCATAGCACGTGTCACCGAGGGGCTGCATCCTGGGGTTGTGGTCGGTGAATACGGGTGGTGGCAACGGTGTGATTCGCTCGGCCAAGTCGACCTTGATGCCACCGGCAGTTCCAATAGCAACTTCAACAGCCTGATCTCTAGCGACAATATTGATCCCATCAGCGGATCTTCACCGCTACGGGCGTATCGCTGCGACGTCCAGCGAGATGAGCGTTTCGACATCGAGCAGAGGCGCTGGGAAGGATTCCGTGATTTTCGCATTGCCAAGCTGGTGAAAGAGACTTGCGACGTCACTTCGGTGTACATGGAGCCGCTCGACGGTGGCGGCTTGCCGGATTTCCAGCCGGGGCAGCACGCCACTATCAAGCTGTTGATTGGTCCACAAGAAGTGGTGCGCTCCTACTCAATGACCGGATCCGCATTCGTAGCCAATCGCAAGGGTTACTCGATATCGGTTCGGCGCGCTACTGGACGCACCCCCGACGGCGAGCAGGTCTTCGGTCGAGCATCCACCTACATCAATCAGCAATTGGCCGTGGGCGATGTCATCTCACTCCGAGCTCCGTCCGGTAAGTTCATCATGCCCGTTGCTACTTCGCGTCCTTTGGTTCTTCTGGCTGGTGGAATCGGTATTACACCGTTCATCAACTTGCTTGAGACGCTTGTTGATGTTGTGGCGCCCCCTGAAACTCTTCTGCTCTACGCCAATCAGCGTGGTGCGGCTCACGCTTTCAAAGCTCGTCTCAAAGCGCTCCAGGAGCGAATTCCTGGCCTTGGAATCATCAATTTCTACGACCGCCCCAGTGCGGAAGACCAATTGGGTGTTGATTACGACGTTGCCGGTCGAGTCAGTGCCGACTGCATTCCATCAGCGATGCTGAAACGCCGCCCGCTTTTCTACATGTGCGGGCCCGCTCCAATGATGGACGCCTTCACCAATGCGCTCATCGATGTTGGTGTTCCTCGCTTCGACATCATCAAAGAAATCTTCCGGTCCCCGTCAACGGTAACGGTGGAGCCTGGTCAAGAGTTTCGTGTGTCGTTCACCAAATCAAGCATCTCCCGCACGTGGAAATCGGCAGACGGACCACTGCTCAGCTTCGCCGAAAGCCTGGGTGTGAATTTACCCAGCGGATGCCGGGTCGGCCAATGCGAAAGCTGTTCCGTGCGTGTTGTGTCAGGAGCCACTCGGCATCTGCACGGCGAAGAGCCCGAAGACTCCTCCGTATGCCTGGCCTGCCAAGCAGTTCCAACCAGCGACCTTGTTCTTGACGCCTAACGACAGAGTTCCACCCACCTGGAAGAAGCAATCATGCTGATACTCGATGCCCCAACGACCCGCTCACTCCTCCCTTTTGACCAACTTGTCCCTGCACTGAAGAACGCGTTCAGCCGAGGATGCGAGGTTCCGCTTCGCCACAATCACAGCATTCAGGTCGACGGCAAAGAGCCCGGGACGATGCTGCTGATGCCTGCATGGCAAGCTGGAGAATACCTTGGCATCAAAACTGTCACTGTCTTCCCCGGGAACACCAAGCTGAAACTCCCGGGCCTGCATTCCACCTATATGCTCCATGACGCAAACACGGGTAAACCGCTGGCGTTAATTGATGGCAATGAAATTACGTCCCGGCGAACTGCTGCCGCCTCGGCACTGGCCGCTTCCTACCTGAGCCGCCAGGACTCCTGCTCCTTACTGGTGCTTGGTGCTGGGCGAGTCGCAAGTTTGCTGCCTTATGCTTACCGCGCGGTAAGGCCAATTGAACATGTTTCGGTCTGGGATATTGACCAAGGACAAGCTGAACGTTTGGTGGAACAGCTAAGAGCCGATGGGTTTCATGCAACAGCCGCCCAAGACCTGGAAAGCAATTGCAAAGTTGCCGACATTGTGACGGCTGCCACCCTGTCTACTGTCCCCCTCGTGCGGCGTGAATTCCTGCGACCCGGCACTCACCTTGATCTTATCGGTGGTTTTACGCCGCAGATGCGAGAAGCTGATGACTGCTGTTTCGACGGAACTTCCATATTCGTTGACACCAGCGAAGCCCCAATGAAAGCCGGGGATTTGCTGCATCCGATCGCGTCAGGCGTCATGAGAGAGGCCGATATTAGCGCTGATCTCGCTGAACTGTGCCGCAGCGGTCATCCGGGAAGAAAAAACAGTAAGGAAATTACCGTATTTAAAGCTGTCGGCACCGCACTGGAAGACTTGGCGGCCGCCGTAATGGCTTACGAAGCATACTGCAATTATGGTCAATAACAACTAACAACCTAGCGCTGCCATCAATTCAAATAAGTACAGGAGACAGCCATGAAAACTGCGACCATCACAACAAAGGAAGAAGAAACGACTTCTCACACAGGACTTGAGAGACTTGCAATCAGAGTAACGGAATGGTCGGAGAGATGGTTTCCGGACTCTTACATTTTTGCTGCAATTGCAGTAGTAGTAGTCGCCTTCGGTGCCTTGTGCATAGGCGCATCTCCAAAGGCTGTAGCCGTCGCTTTTGGTGATGGCTACTGGAGCCTTATTCCCTTCACCATGCAAATGGCAATCGTCGCGATATCTGGATATGTCGTGGCGGTTTCACCACCGGCGTCTGTGTTGATCCAAAAGCTCGCAGCGTTACCCAAGACAGCTCGAGGTGCAGTGGCCTTCGTAGCCCTTGTAAGTCTATTGGCCTCACTGTTCAACTGGGCGATAAGTCTCATTTTAAGCGGGCTCCTTGTACGTGCGATCGCCCGACGCACTGGATTTCGCGTTGACTATAGAGCAGCGAGTGCCGCCGCGTACCTGGGCATGGGAGCGACCTGGGCCTTGGGCTTGAGTTCCTCCGCCGCTCAACTGCAAGCTAATCCAGCTAGCTTGCCAAAATCCTTGTTGGATATCACAGGTGTAATCCCATTCTCGGAGACCATCTTCCTGTGGCAGTCGATGGCAATGACTTTCGTTCTGATTGTCGTCTCTGTGCTAGTGGCCTACTTCTCTGCTCCAACAGAAGAGCGCGCGTTAACGGCCAAGGATATGGGTGTAAACCTCAATGACACGGACGAAGCGGTGACACGACCGACCCGTCCTGGTGAATGGCTGGAATACAGTCCGCTGCTCACGCTGCTTATCGTTGGCCTCGGAGCCGTTTGGCTGTTCTTTGAGTTCACGACAAAGGACCCGGTCTTTGCAATATCCAGCCTCAACACCTACAACTTCATGTTTCTTATGCTGGGGATGCTACTCAACTGGCGTCCGAAGCGCTTTCTTCGAGCGGTAGCGAAGTCTGTACCATCGACTGCCGGTGTATTGATTCAATTCCCTCTATACGGTGGCATCGCGTTTATTCTAACCAAAGCACTTGGTCCGGACGGCGCAACTCTTTCCCACCACATGGCATCGGCATTTGTCTCAGTGGCTACTGAGGAGGCCTTTCCTGCCGTCATGGGTGTGTATTCGGCAGTGCTAGGTTTCTTCGTGCCTTCCGGCGGTGGCAAATGGATCATTGAGGCCCCCTATGTCATGCAGGCAGCTAACGAGTTGCATGTTCATCTGGGATGGGCGGTTCAGATATACAACGCCGCAGAAGCACTCCCCAATCTGATCAATCCTTTCTGGATGCTGCCACTTTTGGGCGTGCTGGGCATTAAGGCCAAGGACGTCGTCGGTTTCACTTTCACTCAGTTAGTTGTCCACACACCCCTTGTGCTGTTCATGTTGTGGGCACTCGCCTTCACCCTCACCTATCAGCCACCGGTTATGCCATAGGCCAACATCCTTGTGCGGTGCCTTCGTCGGTGCCGCACAAGCCGGGTATCTCTCGACAAGCTCTGTAAACTCACCCCCCCCATTGGTGGGCTTGATCTCACCTATACACAGGGCAGTGTAAAACTGGAGGACGACGAATGTTAACTAACACTTTGCTGGATAACTATGGTCGACGTATAGACTATCTACGAATTTCGGTGACGGACAGATGCGACTTTCGTTGTGTCTATTGCATGGCGGAAGACATGAAGTTCCTCCCTCGCCAAAGAGTGCTTAGCCTGGATGATCTTTACCTCCTCGCCGAGAGATTCGTCATATTAGGCACGAGAAAGATTCGTCTGACTGGCGGCGAGCCTCTCATTCGGCCTGGAATTCTCGAATTATGCGAGCGAATTGCAATACTGCCGGGTTTGAATGAACTTTGCTTGACCACTAATGGCTCTCATCTCGCTCGGCTGGCTTACCCCTTGTTCGCGACAGGTTTGAAGCGCCTCAACATCAGCATGGATAGCTTAAGACCCACTCGCTTTCACCAACTGACTCGAACGGGTGAGCTAAAACAAGTTCTGGTCGGAATCGACGCGGCACTAACGGCCGGCTTTCAGCAGATCAAGCTGAACTGTGTAGTGATGAAAGGCCGCAATGATGACGAAATCCTTGACCTGGTGACATTTGCCATAAACCACCGGATAGACATTAGCTTCATTGAAGAGATGCCACTGGGGAGGATTGATGAGCACAGTCGCGTTGAATCGTTCTGCTCAAGTGCTGAAGTGCGCAACCGCATTGCCGAACGCTACACGCTGATTAAATCGACGGAAACCACCAATGGTCCGTCACGCTATTGGCGCTTGGCAGAATTCCCATCCACTCGAATTGGATTCATTTCCCCTCATAGCGAAAATTTTTGTGCAGATTGCAACCGTGTGCGAATAACCGCAGAAGGGAAGTTATTACTGTGCTTGGGCAACGAGGAGTCCGTTGATTTGAAGAAAATACTGGAATGCTCCCTTGGGGATAATCTTCAACTCGATCAAGCGATACTGGGTGCGATGCGAAAAAAGCCGGAAAGTCACGACTTCCAAATAAGTGACGATGTTCAGGTCATTCGATTCATGAACATGAGTGGAGGATAAAAATACTTTTGAAAGTAAATCCGCCCCCTTTTTCCTTTTCTTTTTCCTCTCTTTTTCCTAAGAGTTCTGGGCCAGGCTGGGTTAATAAACGGCATTGGGCGGACTGTGGATTTCACTTGCCCATAGCGTTCCGGTGCTGTTCGGCAGCGCCCTGTTCGCACCTGGTTTTTCTGTTTATGGCGGTGTGTGCTGCGCTGATGACCTCTAAGGCTTGAGGCGCATCAAACGCTCATACTGAAAAACAAGCTCATTGGAAATCCTGGGCTTCTGGCAACTCCGGAACCGTCTGCTACCGTCAACAAGCGAGTCCGTATTGCGGCGGATTGTAAGGAGCAAACCCACCATGCCTGCCCATGAAGTGTCTTGGTCCACCCGTTTAAAACTGTCGCTGCTGGTGGGAGGACTCACCGCTACCTTGCTCGCGCTGGGTGGTTGCGCCACCGTCGACGCGCGGACTACCGCCTATGTAGGCGTGGAGCATCCCGCACCGACGCTGGCCAGCGAGGTCGCCGTGTTGCGTACCGAGCCCCTTCGTCCCCATGTACGGCTGGGCGAAGTGCTCATTGATGCCAGTGTCGATCCCGCCCCGCCTATCGCTCAGGTCGAAGAAAAACTGTGTGAAGAAACTGCCAAGCTTGGGGGCGATGCCGCGGTGGTGGTTTACGACCATATCCAACCCGTGGGCGCCTATGTCAACGGACCGCTATGGGCTCGAGACGTCAAAACCATCGAGGGTCGAAAACTCAAGGCGATTGTGATCAAGTACCGCTAACCACTTTCCAGGATTTTGTGCACACCCCAGATCAAAATGTGGGAGCGAGACCGGCTTGCCGGCGAAGCGGCGTTTCCACTGGACCAACCAGCAAACAGCACTAGACCATGACGCTGACATTTTTTTTGTTCGGGTTTATGCCGGCTTTGGCTCGGCGAATAGTCGGGCATGTAGTCAAAAAAGGAGCACCGCCATGCAGGAGCATCTGATGCCTGTCCCGTTCTACGAGGACACGGTAGTGCTGGTTGGTCAGGGCACTGATCCGTTTGTAGCGATGAAGCCGATCGTCAACAATATGGGACTGGACTGGGAAACGCAGTTGCGAAGACTGGAGGAGAGATTTAACTCAGCGGTGGTTGAACTGACCATAACGGGAGGTGATGGCAAACAATACGCAATGACCTGTCTCCCCCTTCGTAAGCTTGCGGCGTGGCTCTACTCAATAAGCCCGGACAAGGTGAAGCCCGAGTTTCGCGCCAAGGTCGTTCGTTACCAGGAAGAATGCGACGACGTGTTGTGGGACTACTGGACCAAGGGCAGCACTTCTCGCGCCGGATCGCAGAACATTGCTCAACTGATAGCCCTCTCACGCCATCGGGTTGCACTGCTCAAGGAATTGAGTCGTACCTGCGACAACGCCATACGCACTGCGATCCATGAGCAAGTCGCACTCGCCTCCCACCAGTTAGGATTGTCAGTCCCCGACCTGACCAGCATCGGGACCGGGACCGGCACACCACCTCCCGCCAACATGTTGGTCGAGTTCTGGGGGGCGCTGGCGTTTCTGGCCAGCAAGGGTGTGCGTTACAACCACTGCACCCCGTCGAAGGATTTTCTCTACCTACAGCTTCCCCACCTTGCCCAACTATTCAAAAAACACGACATTCAGATCAAGTTCACTCGCGAATTACGCCAGGCGATGCGGGAGTCCAAGCATCCACGTTATATAAGCAATACGACTCAACACAGCGCTATAGAACGCATATCGTTGAAATGCTGGGTATTCGAGTGGCCCGTTCGCCGCGAACGAGATGTTTTTGAAGCCCTCGATAAATATCCGGTCAGGCAAAATACAGCCTGACGGGATTTACCGCAGCCGAGTGAGCCCGCGACTGCGTTTTTTTGCCGGACTCTGCACGCTATATCACTCTCCTGACGCTGTCCTGGTTGACCATCGCTTTTGCCGAGACGTCCTTGATCGCGCTGATTTGCGGTGTGGTCCTGCTCGACTTCGCGGTGCAGGCAGTACACGCCCCCCCGCACTCTGCGAAAAATCGGCTCAAACCCTTACAATCCTGGCTTTTCACCCAAACCTGACAGGCAGCTAGGCCATGGCGCTCGACCCACCCACGATGTTGACACTCTCGATCGCCCTCGCCGCGGCCGCCGCGCTGTACCTGGCGATCGAGTGGCGCAGCATTCGCGAACCCTCGCTCCTGTTCTGGAGCGCGGGCTTTGCCACGATTACCCTGGGGTCGACCCTCGCCTTGCTGCGCATCAGCGGCCTGTTGCTGATCGGCATCTGGTTCGCCAACGGCCTGCTGGTGGCGGCCCACTGGTTTTTCCTGCTGGGCGTTGCGCGCTTCACGAAGGCGCGCCTGTCCCGCGCCTGGTCGCTGATTTTCGTCGCCTGGCCTGCCCTGCTGTTATTGCCGGACGAGCCGTCGTGGTCGAAGCTCATGCTGCTGGCGCAGTCGCTGCTGGTCGCGCTGTTGGCGCTCAGGGCCAGCTCCCTGCTGCGCCCCCATGGCAAGTCATTGAGCGTCGGGGCGGTACAGCTGCGTTATGTGCTGCTGATCCATGGCCTGTTCTATCTCGCCAAGGCGATAACGGCAGTCGTTCCGGGCACCTTGATCGACCTCGCCGCCTTGCGTGGCGAGATCATTCAGATCTCCCTGGTCGAGGGCGTGATGGCGATCATGCTGATCGCCCTATCGATGACCGGCACCGAGCGCTACCGGCGGGAGAAGCACATCGCACGGCTGGCCGAACGTGATCCGTTGACCGCCCTGTACAACCGCCGCGCCCTCGAAATGCGAGCGCCGCGGCTGCTGGATGCAGTTTCGACTGCTCGACCGGGCGCCTTGCTGCTGATCGATATCGACAACTTCAAACTGGTCAACGACCTGTACGGCCATACGGCAGGCGACCAACTGTTGGTCGCGCTGAGCGAGATGATTCGTTTGGCATTGCCCGAAAGCGCGCTTGCGGCCCGGCTGGGCGGTGACGAGTTCGCCATCCTGCTGGGTGACGCCTCTAATGAGCGAATCCTCGAACTGGGCAGCGCGCTACGGGACCGGTTTCACCAAGCGGCCTCGCAGGCCTTCGCCACGCCCGCAGCGGTAACCCTGAGCATCGGCGCCACGCTGTTCGACCATCCGCCGACCAGCCTGGCGGCACTGATCGAACAAGGCGACACCGCGCTGTATGCTTCCAAGCGTGGCGGACGCGACAGTATCCGCCTGGTCGACCGGACCCTGGCCAGCGTCGAGCCGCAGCGGGCACGTTGAATCGCTCGTAGTGGAGATCGTTGGCCGTGCTGGATGTCCCCGGCATGGCAAGCGCTGGCATCGACCGGTTGAATCCACAGCCAATAGCGGCCCTTCACGATGGGCCGCGTCTGCAGGTGACGTGACGAGCTGGATCAATACTCGGGTTGAAGCTATACCGAAAGGGTCAAGAGTGGGGATGGACCACACGCTCGATCAGCGACTGAGGAGAACTTCGCGGTGTCGAATCAGCTGGTCATACGCAACATGACCCGCCCCGAGCTGGACGAGCTCGTCGACTGGGCTGCCCGTGAGGGTTGGAATCCCGGGCTTCACGATGCCGAGCTGTTCTGGGCAACGGACCCTGCCGCCTTCATCGCGGCGTCCCGGGGCGGCGAATTGATCGGCGGCGGTGCCATCACCTCCTACAATGGCGAATTCGGTTTCATGGGTTTTTTCATCGTCCGCCCGGAATATCGCGGTCAAGGTCTGGGCAATACCCTCTGGCACGCACGCCGCGAGCGCCTCCTCGCCCGCCTGCGCCCAGGCGCGAGCATCGGCATGGACGGCGTCTTCGCGATGCAGGACTACTACGCCGAGGGTGGTTTCGTCTTCTCCCATCGCAACATGCGTTTTCGTGCCGAGATCGCCGAACGCCCGGCGACCTTGCCGGTAGACGACCAGGACATCGTCCCGTTGGCCACCTTCCCGTTCGATCAGGTTGTCGATTACGACCGCACCTGCTTCCCCGCCGCGCGCACAAGCTTCCTGAGCGGGTGGATCGCCCAAGCCGATGCACTCGCCGTGGGTTGCCGGCGCGAGGGCAGGCTAAGCGGCTATGGCGTAGCAAGGCGCTGCCGGGAAGGCTACAAGATCGGCCCCTTGTTCGCCGATGACGCCCTGGCAGCCAATGCGCTCTACACGCGCCTGGCGGATTTTGCGCAGGGTGGCCCGCTGTTTCTCGATGCGCCGCAGAATAACCCCGCCGCGATGGCGCTCGTGCACCAACAGGGCATGATCGAGGTGTTCGGCTGCGCACGCATGTACCTCGGCCCTCCTCCGGCGATCGCGCACGAACGTGTGTTCGGCGTCACGACCTTCGAGCTGGGCTGATGACCACAGGAAGGGTCAGCCAGAACACCCGCCGCCTGTTGCGTGAGGAAGGTGGTTTTCTCTATAGCTCGGACGCCTACAACGATGATCTGCCCTATAGGCTCCCAGGCTCGCCCGCCCACCTGGTAATCCCTTACACACGGGTCAACAACGACGCCCGCTATCTGCTGCCGAATGGTTTCGCCTGCGGTGAAGACTTCTTCCGGCTGCTCAAGGATGCTTTCGACTTGCTGTGGCAGGAGGGCGCGCAACACCCCCTTTCGAGTAACCCATCATGGTGACCCCGTATCTGATGAGCAGAGTTCGGGGAACACCCAACGGTCTATTCTTCAAGACTTGACTCCACTTGATCGGGGCGCTGATGCATGAACTCTCTCTGGATCGCACTGGCCATTTTTGGGTGCCTGGTTGCTGCCTCGCTTTTCATGATGCAGTGGTACCCTAAGCTGGCGTCCCACCACAGGGATGACGACACCAACACCGTCATTCGCCTGGTAGCCAACATTTTTGTGGTTATGACATCGCTGGTCTTTGGCCTGATGATCAATTCTGCCAAGAACACCTTCGAGTCCATTGATGCAAACATCCATGGGTATGCGACCAGCCTGATTATTTTTGATCGGACTCTACGAGGCTATGGAGATGCGACACAAGACACGCGCAATCGTCTGATCACCTATCTTGAGCGCGCTATCGAGAACCCGTATCGGGGAGACGAGGCGTTGCAGCATCGTAACAGCGAGGCGGCTAAATACCTGGATGACATAGGCAAGTCTTTGACCGATATAAAGCCCACGGATCGCTTCCATGAAACGATGCTTCAGGATATTCGTCAGCAGTACCATTCGCTCATCGAGCAACGTTGGAGGATCGTCGAGCAGTCAGAGGGAGCGATTCCCGGCCCTCTGATTGGGATGCTGGCTGCTTGGTTGACGCTCATCTTCGCCAGTTTTGGATACCGCGCTCCCCGTAACTCGATGGTGATAGGAATGTTCATCATCTCGGCATTGCTCATCGCGGCTTCTGTTTACCTTGTATTGGACATGAATGTGCCATTTCACGGCCCTATCCAGATATCCGACGAGCCTCTGCGCAGGGCGCTCGCCGTAATGCAGCTCTAGGGGGTTCATTGCGCACCCAATCCCCCGGACACCGATCCGGTGTCCCCATACAAACCCGATTCAAACACACTCAACGAAGCCGCCGAACGCGCCCTCGACTCCCACTTTCCGTCGACCGCCGACATCAAAGCCACCCCGCGCACTCCCAGTACCTTGTTTACGGTTGACCCGCAGGGATCATCTGGACGGCGGAATCGCGCCACGCCCTGCTGGGTATTTCCAACAGCATCATGCTGGCGGAAATCACGGCGAACCGGATGCTGGATCAGATCGATCCGCCTGCTTGAGGCGAACGAGTCAGCCATGCCGGCTGTGCAGCGGTCCCTTTGTTTAGGGGGCCGCATTTCAGCGGATGGCATTCCGTCCAAAGCGGTGGCCATTACGCCGACGCCTCACCCACTGCAGCGCGTTCGGCCACGTGCCGCAACGTGTCGAAATTGATATTGGCACCGGAGTCGATGGCGATCAGGGTCTGCCCCCGGACACCCGTGCGCGCTACGTATTTCTTGATCCCGGCCACGGCCAAGGCACCGGATGGCTCGGTGATCGAGCGGGTGTCGTCGTAGATATTCTTGGTGGCGATGCACAGTTCATCGTTACTGACGGTGATCACCTCATCGACGCAGAACCGGCACACGTCGAAACCATGGGCACCGATCTGCGCGACCGCTACGCCATCGGCGAAGGTGCCCACGCTGGGCAGGACTACACGCTCATCGGCCTGTAAAGCAGCATGCAAGCAGGCGGAGTGTTCCGATTCGACGCCTATGATGCGCACCTCTGGCCGCAGGTATTTGACGTACGCGGCAATGCCGGCAATCAAGCCGCCACCGCCCACCGGGACAAAGATTGCATCTAAAGGCCCTTGATGCTGACGCAGGATTTCCATGGCGACAGTGCCCTGCCCGGCAATCACGTCCTGATCGTCGAAGGGCGAAACGAAGTGCTTGCCGGTTTGCTCGGCCAGCCTCAGCGCATGGGCCAAGGCCACCGGAAAGCTGGCCCCGTGCAGCACTGCCTCGGCGCCGCGACTGCGTACACCCAGCACCTTCAACTCCGGCGTGTTGGCGGGCATGACGATGGTAGCGGCGATGCCGAGTTCCCGTGCCGCCAGCGCAACGCCTTGGGCATGATTGCCGGCTGAAGCGGTAATCACGCCGCGTTGCTTCTGCGTAGCGTTGAAGTTCACCAGTTTGTTGTAGGCGCCACGGATCTTGAAGGAGAAGGTCGGCTGCAGGTCTTCGCGCTTGAGCAGGATCTGATTGCCCAAGGCCAGCGACAACGCCGGTGCCGGTTGCAGCGGTGTACAGATGGCGAGTTCGTAGACCGGCGCGGCGAGGATCTTTTTAACGTAATGCGCAAGCAGGGTTTGTTGGGCAGGCGTACTGGACATGAGGGTCTCCTGACATTGATCAGAGCCCCGAGACAGAAAAAGAAAACCCGCCTTCAGGGCGGGTTGGGTGCTGCAGTCGTGAGCTAGCCCGCCAAGTGAGGAATGGCGGTAATAATGCTTGGCTGGCAGCGCAATACAGTGGAAGTCATGCCCGAAAATTAGCCGGGCGACGGGGGCAAGTCAATGGCCTATTTCGCTGCCCCTCTTTTGCCTGCCCAACTGTTAACTGCTTAACTGTGCAACCTGGGCTGTCGGATCTCCCGGATCGCGGTGCACGCGATATCTTGTTGCTCCCTCAATCGGCAAACCCTCCAGGGCAATCAATGTTCAGCTCACTTGTATCGAATGGCCAACTGGTAACGCCTCAGCGACTGGAATGCATGACGCCATGGTGGAGCTTTACCAAAACAGTCCTGGCCGCGACCGCATTATCTTTGGTGCGTGACGGGCTCGTACGACTGGACGACCCCGTTCCAGGTCAGCCTTTCACGTTGCGCCAGTTACTGCGGCATGAGGCAGGTCTCGCCGATTATGGCGAGCTTGCGGAGTATCACGCTGCCGTCGCCAACAATGAGGCAGCCTGGCCAGCAAGTGAGATGATCCGACGTCTCGATGGAACACGACTGCGATACATCCCCGGCGCCGTTGGCACTACTCGAATGTTGGCTATATGTTCATCGCCACCCTCATCGAACGGGTCACTGATCTGACGCTTGAAGAGGCAGTGGATCGATATGCACTAAAACCCTTGGGCCTGTCCAACGTCCGCTTCGCCACAACCAGAGCAGATCTACAGCAAACCTCCCCGCAAAATACATCGGACTATGACCCCGCGTGGGTTTATCACGGCTTGCTGATCGGGCCCATTTCGCAAGCGGCGCTGTTGCTTGATCGGGTGCTTGGCGGACACCTGCTCCCCACTGGACTGCTGCAGGAAATGCAGGCCGCGCGAACATTGGGTGGGCCGATTCCCGGTCGGCCATGGGTTACCCCAGGCTATGGACTGGGTGTGATGCAGGGTTCGATCGAGGGGGGCTTGACCCTGTGCGGACACACCGGCTGTGGACCTGGCAGCGTCATCGCGGTTTACCGCCTCTCGTGCGGTGGCGCCTCGGCGTGTTGTGCAAGTGTTGAGGCAGACGCCAACGAAGGTGCAGTCGAAGCGCATGTCGTTCGGCAATTGATCCAGGCCTTGCGTTAGGCGGTTGCAGGGGGCCACCTCTACCAAGCCCCTCCAGGGCAGACTCAGAACCGCTCCTCCGCGAACGGAAAATTCGCCACTCCGGCAGCGCTTTGTCACGCCTCGAACTGATATGTTTTTTTTTCAGTTGTGTTGCATATGGATTTTTATTGTGTCATTTATAGCCTCGCCGATCACAGGACCGATCCACCTCGCCAACCCGGATGGCGGGCGTCCGCTTCCCTCAAATGCCCTCAAGGAGTCAACAATATGAACAAGACAGAACTTCTAGGTGCGCTGGCGCTATGCGCGTTCAGCTTCCTGGCACAGGCCGACGAAGACAGCCTGCGTATCGGCATCGAAGCCGCCTACCCGCCCTTCTCCTTCAAGACACCCGAGGGCAATGTCAGCGGGTTCGATTACGACATCGGCAATGCCTTGTGCGAAGAAATGAAGGTCAAGTGCGAGTGGGTCATTCAGGAATTCGACGGCATGATCCCGTCGCTCAAAGTGCGCAAGATCGATGCCGTGCTGTCGTCGATGTCCATCACCGAAGACCGGATGAAGTCGGTGGACTTCAGCAAAAAGTACTACCACACCCCGGGCAAGTTCGCGATGAAGGCCGGCAACGTGATCAATGACCCGTTGGTGGACCTCAAGGGCAAGAAAGTCGGGGTGCAACGCTCCTCGACTTACGATCGTTTTGCCACCGAGCAACTGGAAAAAGCCGGCGTCGTCGTAGTGCGCTACGGCTCCCAGAATGAAGCCTTCCTCGATCTCGCCTCGGGTCGTCTGGACGCCACCCTCGCCGACATCGTCAATACCGATGAGAGCTTCATCAAGACACCCGCTGGCCAGGGCTTCGCACTGACAGGGCCCGACATCAACGACCCGAAGTATTTTGGCCGGGGCGCCGGAATCGCCGTGCGCAAAGGCGACAGCGCCAACGTTGCGCGCCTGAGCGCCGCGATCGACACCATTCGCGCCAATGGCAAGTACCAGCAAGTGATGGCCAAGTACTTCGCGTTCGATATCTACGGCGAGTAAGCCTTACCTTCAGCCCCGGCGCCGGCCCATTGCAGGCGTCTCCCGGGCATGTCTTGCGCGCCTCGCGGCGCTCGCTTGAGGAACTTCATCATGCTCCACGGCTACGGATCGAGCATTCTCGATGGCGCCTGGCTGACCATAAACCTGGCCTTGACCTCCATGTCCATGGCGATTGCCCTGGGGCTGATCGGCGCGGCTTTTCGATTGTCACCGCTGAAGTGGCTGGCCATGCTCGGGGAAAGTTACACCACGCTGATTCGCGGCATTCCCGACCTGGTGCTGATCCTTCTGATCTTCTACGGCGGCCAGGATCTGGTAAACCGCATGGCCCTGGCGTTCGGTTACACCCGCTACATCGACATCAACCCCTTTATCGCCGGGGTCTGCACCATGGGCTTCATTTTTGGCGCCTACCTCTCGGAAACCTTTCGCGGCGCCTTCATGGCGATCCCCAAAGGTCAGGCCGAGGCCGGCGTGGCCTATGGCATGAGCAGTGCGCAGGTATTCCGGCGAATTCTGGTGCCGCAGATGATCCGTTTCGCCATTCCCGGGTTCACCAACAATTGGCTGGTGCTGACCAAATCCACCGCGCTGATCTCGGTGATCGGCTTGCAGGACATGATGTTCAAGGCCAAGAACGCCGCGGATGCCACCCACGAGCCTTTCACGTTTTACCTCGCGGTGGCGGCGCTGTACCTGATGCTCACCAGCCTGTCCTTGCTGGTGCTGCGCTATCTGGAAAAACACTACTCGGTCGGCATCAAAGCCGCCGAATTGTGAGGGGAGCCCGCCCATGATTCTCGACTACAACCTGATCTGGGAAAACCTGCCGCTGTATTTCAACGGCGCCTTGTTGACCCTCAAAGTCCTGCTCATTTCCCTGGCCCTGGGTTTGGTACTGGCGATTCCACTGGCGCTGATGCGGGTGTCGCGATCGCCGCTGATCAACTTCCCGGCCTGGCTCTATACCTACGTGATTCGCGGCACGCCGATGCTGGTGCAATTGTTCCTGATCTATTACGGCCTGGCGCAGTTCGAAGCGGTGCGCCAAAGCGTGCTCTGGCCTTACCTCTCCAGCGCCACTTTTTGCGCCTGCCTGGCCTTCGCGATCAACACCAGCGCCTATAGCGCAGAGCTGCTGGCCGGCAGTTTGAAAGCCACCCCCGATGGCGAGATCGAAGCCGCCAGGGCCATGGGCATGTCACGCCTGACCCTGTATCGGCGGATTCTCATGCCGTCGGCCTTGCGCCGGGCCTTGCCGCAGTACAGCAACGAAGTGCTGATGATGCTGCAAACCACCAGCCTGGCCTCCATCGTCACCCTCGTCGACATCACCGGGGCCGCGCGCACTGTCAGCTCACGGTTCTATCTGCCGTTCGAGGCGTTTATCACCGCCGGCCTCATCTACCTCGTCCTGACCTTCATCCTGGTACGTCTGTTCAAGCTGGCCGAGCGCCGCTGGCTGGCGTACCTGGCACCCCGCAAGCACTAAGGAGCTGCTATGGAGCACATTAAATACCGCTTGCCGTGGAGTGCCTCGGGCACCGAACGCACGCTGACCCTGTTTCGTTTTGGCAGTGGATCACGCAAAGCGTACATCCAGGCGTCGTTGCATGCCGACGAGTTACCGGGGATGCGCGTCGCCGTCGAGCTCAAGCGCCGTCTTCTGGAACTGGAAGCACAAGGCCGCCTGACCGGGACGATCGAGTTGGTGCCAATGGCCAATCCGATCGGGATCGCCCAGATGTTCCAGGCCACCCATCAGGGGCGCTTTGAGTTCTCCAGCGGCAAGAACTTCAATCGCGACTTCCCGGCGTTGGTCGATGCCGTTGCACAGCTGCTGGAAGGCCGATTGGGAAACGATGCCGACGCCAATATCGCACTGATCCGTCGCGCCATGGGCGATGCCCTGGCCGCCATGCCAGCACCGGACTCGGAGCTCGACGGCCTGCGCCGCCTGTTGCTGCAGCATGCCTGTGACGCCGATGTGGTGCTGGACCTGCACTGCGATTTCGAATCGATCATGTTGTTGTATGCGATGCCGCAACACTGGCCACGCTTGCAGTCGCTGGCCGCGCGCCTCGGTGCCGGGGTCACGCTGTTGGCCGAAGACGCGGGCGGCAGTGCCTTCGATGAAGCCTGCGCTATTGCCTGGTTACGCCTGGCCGAGCGCTTTCCTGCCGCCAATATTCCCCTGGCGTGCGTGGCCACCACCATCGAATTGCGCGGCATGGCCGACACCGAACGCGTGCAATGCGTCGACAGTGCACGGGCGATTCTCGGGTATCTCGCCGATCAAGGCCTGATCAGCGGCGACTGGCCAGCGGCACCGCCGAGCCATTGCCAGGCCATGCCATTCGCCGGCGCGCAGTACGCCTGTGCGCCCCATCCGGGCGTGGTGAGTTTTCTGCAACCGCTGGGCGCGCAGGTCAAGGTCGGCGACCCGCTATTCGAAGTCATCGACCCGCTGACCGATCGGTATAGCGTAGTGCGCGCCAGCACCGACGGCATTCTCTATGCCCGCGAACGGCTGCGCTTTGCCCAGCCTGGATTGTGGCTGGCCAAAGTGGCAGGCGTCACCCCCATTCGCCAGGGTCGCTTGCTCAGCGACTGATTCCAGAGAGTTCAAACCATGTACAAACTTGAAGTTCAGGACCTGCACAAAAGCTACGGCGCACACCAGGTGCTCAAGGGCGTGTCCCTGCAAGCACAGGCCGGCGACGTGATCAGCATCATCGGCTCCAGCGGCTCGGGCAAAAGTACCTTCCTGCGCTGCATCAACCTGCTGGAGCAACCCAATGCGGGCACTATCGTGCTCAATGGCGAACCGCTCAAGCTGGCGGCCAACAAGCTTGGCGGGTTGAAGGCGGCCGAACCCAGGCAGTTGCAACGCATGCGCTCGCAGCTATCGATGGTGTTCCAACACTTCAACCTCTGGTCCCACATGAGCGCCTTGGAAAACGTCATGGAAGCCCCGGTGCATGTGCAGGGGCTGGGCAAGAAAGAGGCTCGGGAAAAGGCCGAGCACTACCTGGACAAAGTCGGGGTGGCGCACCGCATGAACGCCTGGCCGGCGCATATGTCCGGTGGCGAGCAGCAGCGCGTGGCCATTGCCCGCGCATTGGCGATGGAACCGCAGGTGATGCTGTTTGATGAGCCAACGTCGGCGCTCGACCCCGAACTGGTCGGCGAAGTGCTTAAAGTCATGCAGGATCTGGCGCAGGAAGGCCGCACCATGGTGGTGGTGACTCACGAAATGGGCTTTGCCCGCGAGGTGTCGAACCAACTGGTGTTCCTGCACAAGGGCGTTGTCGAAGAGCGCGGCGCCCCGCGCGAGGTGCTGGTCAATCCACAGTCCGAACGCCTCCAGCAGTTTCTGGCCGGGAGCTTGAAGTAAGGCCGTCGTCCACCCCTCCACTGCTCGGCGCTGCCCTCACAAGGTTGGCTTCGGATACACTCCAGCCAACCTTGTCAGGGCATCAGGCACAGCCCTTCTCTCACCTTCAGGAATTGTTGAGCCGGATATGCCCACCCCATCGAAAGACACCACGGTCTATGCCGCGCCGGTCATGCGCAAACTGACGGAAATCGTTGCCGAACTGCCACCGTCGTTGCGCAAGGTGGCGGACTTTATCCTGCGTCACCCGCTCAAAGCCGCGACGCTGACCATCGAGGAGATGGCTCACGAAACATTGACCTCACCCGCCGCCGTCAACCGTCTGGCCAAAGCGCTGAACCTCGGTGGTTACAGCGGCATGAAGGCCGAGCTGGTCGCCACATTGCAGCAGATGGTGTCGCCGGTCGACAAACTGCGCAACGAACTTGCCCAGCGCCCGGGCGGCGCGTTTGGCCTGCATGAGCAACTCCAGAGCGCCAGCAGCAACCTGGCCACCGCAGCGACCAACAACCATGCCGACACCTTTGAAGCGTTCGTCACTCGCCTGACCACGGCACGTAAAATCTACATTCTGGGGTTCGGCAACAGTGTGTACTTCGCCGGCCTCGCCGCCTCGACCCTGATGCCCTTCTGTGCCGACGCCACGGCCATCAGCATGGAGGGCGGCAACGAAAATGCCGCCTACCGACTGGCCGCGATCACTGACCGTGACGTGTTGCTGGCGATCTCCCTGCCGCGCTACTCCCTCGACACCCTGCAACTGGCACGCTTCGCCAATGAACGTGGCGCATCGGTGCTGGCCATTACCGACTCTCCCGCCTCGCCGCTCACCGGCATTGCCGAGCACACCCTGTTTGCGCCTTGCGATCACCCGGTGCTGACCAGTTCCAACATCGCCGTGCTGGCCTTGATCGAAGGCTTGGTCGCCGGCGTGATGGCGCGCAATAAAGAAGCGGTCAAACTGGCAACCGAACTGACTGAAAGCGTGATGTCGTACCTGCACATCCCTGCCAGCGGCAAACCACCGAGAAAGTAGTTCCTCTTGTTCTCCGTCGGTCGCCTAAAGCTCCTCTTTTTGCCTCGGGGTCCAAACGTTGATGTGCGACTCTAACGCAGGCGTACAGCAACTGAGATCACCGCATGAGTACTCGAAGCCCGCAGCCATCAACGGCCGTTGCTGGAATGACAATCATCCGGCATGGCACCCACAATTACGTGCTGCCGAAGTTTCACTGATGCGAAGGCGACGTGCGTAGGAGCGAGCTTGCTCGCGAAAAACTTCAGGACACCGCGGGGTGTCAGGAGGCCAGCGTCATCGTTGGCGACCTTCCGAGCAAGCTCGCTCCTACAGGATTTCGCTTTATTCCAGGCAAAACAAAACCCCTACCTGCATGCGCAGATAGGGGTTTCGGAATTTAATCTTGACGATGACCTACTCTCACATGGGGAAACCCCACACTACCATCGGCGATGCATCGTTTCACTGCTGAGTTCGGGA